>CAMZIK010000017.1 GCA_947307175.1 uncultured Clostridia bacterium | reverse complement strand
TAAGAGAGGGCTTTCCCTGCCCCGTGGTAACGCCAGCCGCCTCAAGCCGCCTGCGAAAAGGCGGCTTGAACATCAGATGTCGAGTTCTTGTTTTGGGGGCTTTCCGATCGCCCCCAAACCCCTTCGGCAGCACATCTTTATACATAGTACTAAACTAAATTCTGATTTATTTCTTAACTATCTTGTAATAGGTCTTTGCGGTGAGCGTGTAAATTGCGCTGTATATCAGTGCAAAGCCCACAAATGAGCCTGCTGCGCACATCATATAAAGCTTTGTATCCAAAAGACCGATCAGCTTGAGCATTCTTCTTATCAGCGGGAACGCAAATATGATATGCACGCCTGCAGCGATCAGCGGAAGGAAGAACACGAGCAATATCTGCGAACGTATCGAGCGCTTCACCTCACGCCTGCTCATTCCGACGTTCTGCATTATCTCAAAGCGCTTCTGATCCTCATAACCTTCGCTTATCTGCTTGTAGTAGATTATCAGTATCGTTTCTATCATAAACAGCGTTCCGAGGAACAGCCCCAGGAAAAACAGCGAGCCGAATATCTCCAGCGCCTGAGATTTTTCATCTGTGAAAAAAGTATAAAATACGTTTTCGATCCCATCTTTGTTGTTTATCTCACTGTTGTATATATCGTCGAAAACCTCCACAAACTTTTCGTCCTGCTCCTGCTTGTCACCTGATACATAGTCAAATTCAAGACGCTCGCTGCCCATAGCCTGCTTGTAAGCGGCTTTGTTGAACGCCTCTGTAAGCTCGATTATCTCCTCACGGCTGCTCATAACTATATCATAGTTCATACCGTAGCCGTTTTGCATCGCATCTTCGTTAAATAATATCTTTGCTACCTTGTAGGTCTTTCCCGCAATAGTAACGCTGTCAAGGTGCAGATCGGGCATACCCGTCAAAACAACTATCTCACCCTTTTGAATATCAAAATCCTGCTCGCTGAAACTTGTATCCTCATCAAAGCCGTTTATGACCTCCTCTTTCTCAGAGACATTGATGTTGAACTCCTTATCGTAAAGCTCAGGCTTTAACGTCTCATATTCATTTCCGTAAGGGTCAGCATTCAGGATATAATCATCTTTCGTAAATGTCTTTGGCTTGTCAAATTCACCGTAGACCAGAAATACAGGCTGGCTCGTCCTGTGGATATTTGTGATCTCCATTTTCTCCGAGATCAGCTTTTCAAACTTGTCTGCCGATGAAACAGTATGGGTATTAACCCTAACATCATACGGGTGGTCACGCCTTACCGCACCGTCAAGCCCTATCATCATCGAAGATGTGACCGACACCATAACAAGCACCATCGTTGAAAGAATACATACGCTCGCAAGCCCTACCGCATTTCGCTTCATACGGTAGATAAGCCCCGAAACAGCTGCAAAATGGTTGGTCTTGTAGTAAAACTTCTCTCTCTTTTTGAGGAACTTCAGAAGTGCTATGCTTCCCGCCATAAAGATAAGATACGTTCCGAAAATAACGCACAGAACTGCAAGCAGAAACAGCGGCAGCACCTTTGTAGGCTCTTCTGTCACGATAGAGATGACATATCCGACCGCAAGCAGAGCAATGCCGATAAGTGTCATTGCTATTTTTGTCTTAGGCTCTTTTTCGCCGACGCTCGAACCCGAAAGCAGCTCGACAGGCTTTGAAAGATGCACTTTTCCTACGGTATAGATATATATCACAGCGAATGTTGCAAGCATGAACAATGCCGTGAGAATAAGCGACTGAAAAGAGATATGAAATCCCAGCGTTGCGCTCTCCCCTATCATCTTCGTAAGCGACAGGAACATAAGCTTATCCAGAAGCACGCCGATGCCAAGTCCTGCAGCAAGTGTAATGACCGCAACATAGATCGTTTCGACAAGCATCAGCTTTGAGATGTGCCGTTTTTCCATTCCAAGAATATTGAGAAGTCCAAGCTCCCTGCGGCGGCGCTTGATGATAAAGCTGTTCGAGTAGAAAAGAAAAATGAAGGCAAATACCGCCGTAACATAAGTTCCGAAGGTCATGATAACAGGAGTGGTGCGTGAGCCTCGCTTCATCGTGTGCAGATCGGGGTTATTTGCAAGCGAAGAGATGATATATATCATCGCACACATAAGCACACACGTCAGGATATACGGGATATATACCCTTGCGTTCTTTTTAATGTTGTCACGGGCAAGCCGTGCATAGTATCTGTTACCCATTGTTCTCACCGCCCGTCAGAAGCAGAGTAAGTGCATCGGAGATCTTCTGATACATCTCCTCGTTGTTGCTGTCGCCTCTGTATATCTGGTGGAACAGCGAACCGTCCTTGATGAACAGGACTCTGCCTGCTCTGCTTGCAGCCTTTACCGAATGGGTCACCATGAGGATAGTCTGACCGCTTGCGTTGAGCTGAGCAAATATGTCAAGCAGGCTGTCTGTCGAGCGTGAATCCAGAGCGCCTGTCGGCTCGTCGGCAAGTATCAGCTTCGGATTTGTGATTATCGCCCTTGCAACAGCCGTTCTCTGCTTTTGTCCGCCAGAGATCTCATACGGGAACTTTTCAAGCAGATCAGCGATGCCAAGGCTCTTTGCGATAGGCTCAAGCCTTTTTTTCATCTCCTCATAACTCAGTCCGAGAAGCACCAGCGGAAGCAGGATATTATCCTTTACCGAAAAGTTATCGAGCAGATTGAAGTCTTGAAAAACGAAACCGAGGTTATCACGTCTGAATGCGGATATTTCTTTTTCTTTTATCGACGACAGCTTCTTTCCGTCAAGAATGACCTCGCCGCTTGTCGCCTTGTCAAGCGAAGCAAGAATATTAAGCAGCGTAGTTTTTCCCGAACCCGACTCACCCATTACCGCAACGTACTCGCCTTCGTTCACCTCAAAGCTTACGTTGTCAAGAGCCTGCACCTTGTTCGTGCCAAAGCGTGATGTGTATATCTTGCTTACACCCGATACTGTTAATATAGACATTTTCTTTCCTCCCAATAAGTCGTCTCCACGGCTGTGCAGTACTCTATCTTTTCAGCACAGCCCTGTCTTTCTCTTGTCTGTGCTTTTTATCTTATCATAAGTCTTTTCTTTTCAAAATCTATTCGTGTGACATTTATGTGACACTTTTGTAAGGTGAGCTGCTTTGTGTGTTGTTCTGGGGGAAACCCTTTTGAAAAATGGGTCAGAGAATGGCAAAGCCATTCTCCAGAGTAACCGTGGTAACGGTTACTCTTTCCCGTCCAGACCCCTTTCCTAAAACTTTTATTGCTTTTTCGCCATTGGGGTCTTCGACCTCAATGGCGAAAAAGTAGTGAGAGTCTATGATAGGATCTGAAAGACAATCTTTCCAGAAGATTTACCCAAAAGCAGCACATAAAGCTGTCATACCTCTATCTGTTCTGGCAGGGTTACGGTGACCTGAGTGCCTTTGCCGACGGCGCTTTGGACAGTCACCTGAGCGCCGAGCTTTTTGCAGGCTTTCTTTACAAGGTACAGCCCAAGCCCTGTTGATTTATTATCTGCTCTGCCGTTCAGACCCGTATAACCTCTTTCAAATATCCTCGGAACGTCCGCAGCGGCGATGCCAATACCCGTATCCGAAACAATGATGCTCCTGCCCCTGACGCAGATGCTCACGCTGCCTTTCTCGGTATATTTGAGCGAATTTGAGATAAGCTGTTCAATAATAAATCCCAGCCATTTTTCGTCAGTCACAGCCGTAAGGTCAGTACCCTGATACTCAATTCTCAGGTGCTTGGATATAAAAACCGAAGCATACTTACGGACACATTTTCTGATGACCTCATCAACGCTGACGTTATGTGCAACAAGGTCTGCTGCGCTCTCGTCGAGCCTGAAATAGCAAAGCACCATTTCAATATAGCTGTCTATACGCATAAGTTCAGCGGCAAGCTGATTATGCTCGTCGCTGTCATACTGTCCCAGTGTCATATACATCACCGAGACAGGTATCTTTATCTGATGCACCCATGTTGTAAAATAATCAAGCATCTCCGTGCGGTCGGTCTTATATTTGCTGTTTGCTTTTCCGCATTCATTTCGCAGCATAGATATTATCTCGTTGTACTGCTGCTGTTCGGGAGTTTTCGCTTCGGGCAGCGGCTGAGCGAGCATACCTATCTCGTCAATGAGCCTTTGCCTTATGAGATAGTCCCTGCGGAAAAGTATGAACTTCACTGCAATAATAACTATTCCCACCGCAGCGCAAAGAGCGCAGGCGTAGATCACAGCCTCTGCGTGCAGGTCATACAGCGAAAACACCAGCGCAAATATGCCTGAAAAGACAACAAGCACAGCAGCCGAAGCCGCATATCTTTTCAGGAACAGAAGAAACAGTTTCATATTTTATGTATCCTCACATCTCAATTATGTATCCGCTTCCGACACGTGTCTTTATGATGTCGTTCGCTCCGAGAGAAGCAAGCTTTTTGCGCAGCCTTGTGACATTGACCGTAAGCGTGTTCTCCTCAACATAGCTGTCCACCTGCCACAGCTTGAGCATAAGCGTATCACGGCTGACTATCCTGCCCTTGTTTTCAAGAAGCGTCTGCATGATACGCATTTCGTTTTTGGTAAGCTCAGCCGTCTGCCCATCAAAGCTGACGGTAGAGTCTCCGAGGTCGAGCGTAAGTCCGCCGTGCGTAAGAGTCGGCGATGCCTGCACCATCTCATAGCATCTTCGCATCACAGCCTGTATCTTTGCGATAAGCACAGCAGGATCGACAGGCTTTGCGATAAAGTCGTCCGCACCCATGTTCATTGCCATTATCTGATTCATATTATCAGCCGCCGAAGACAAAAACACTATCGGCACTTTTGAAATTTTCCTTATCTGCCTGCACCAGTGACAGCCATTGAAGAACGGCAGCGTCATATCCATTATCACAAGCTGCGGGTCAACTTTTTGGAACTCCCCTGTCACATCGCTGAACTCGCAAGCACAGACAACATCGAAGTTCCATGTCGAAATGGCGGTCTTTAACGCCTGCGCCAGCGCAGCATCGTCTTCTACAAGATATATCCTATACATTTTCAACCCCTGTTTCACATCTCTGATTTAGGACCCGTACAGTTTATCACCACTGGGTAAACATAGATGAACAGGAATGCAAGCACGCCTGCGGCAATGACCGTGACCTTGCAGACGGTATAAACGACATCGTCGAACTTTACCTTCCTGCGCAGCAGATATATCCCGGCAGCGAAGAACACACCAAAGATGCTCAGGCATATCCCGGCGGTAATGCCCATAGGTTCAGCAGTTATCTTTATCTCGTTTTCTCCTTCTTCAAGGTCAAACACGATAAAGTCGTCAAAAGCCTTTGAGTATTCAGTTTTCCTGCCGTTGACCTGAACATTGAATGTCTTGGAATAAGGCACGAACAGTACGCACTTTTCGCCTGCCTTCGCTTCATAGTTTCCAGTGATGACTCCGCACTTCTCGTCAAGCTCTGCGGTCTTTGCATTAGAGACCGCTTTATCAAGCTTGCTCATATCAAGCCCGTACAGACCGAAAGAAGTACACTGAACGTTTTTAAGAACGTTTATCTCAACTTTTACACGGCAGTCTTCAAACTCGCCGAGTCTGAGCAGTCCGTTTGAATTCTGAGCAGGATATTCGCTCTGTATCACCATATTATTTATGCTGACCGAGAAACTGCCGTAAATATTCTCATAAAGGTTTGAGGAAAGCTTGTCAAAGCAGTCGAAATAAAGCACCTGCCTGCCCTTTACTAAAAAGTCGTAAACTATCGAGGTGTTCTTTCCGAAAGGCGTGAGCAGAATATCTTCATCGTCCTGATTTATAATGACCTCGCTCGTGCTGGTTGGTTCGTACTTGGTCATTATCTCGTCGGACTCGCTCTGTGCAAAGAGAGTCTGGTAAAGCTTCTGCTGAACTTCAAAACGGTCATAGTCATCAAAGCTGTCCATTTCTGAAATATCCCTGTCCGTAACAAGTCCAAGCCCGAGGCAATCCTTGCGCTGATATACAGAATAATTCTCTGTGCTGTAAACTGCATTTTCACTTTCAAGCGGCGTTCCCGCTATCTTGTACTTTACGCTGAACAGCGCATCTGTAAGCTCCGTTCCGCCGTGAGAGCCTACCTCCATCCAGTATGAAGAATAGCCGAGCTTTTTCATGGAGTACATATATGCCCTGTCGGTAAGAGAAGTATAATGGCTGAGTGAACGGTAACCCATTGCGCCTATATCGTTGACATCAAAATGCTTATTTGTCATTTTGACACGGTAGAAGCTGTCGTCCTTTATCTTTCCGTCCAGAGCAAACACAGCTCTTGTTGTCTGCGCTTTATCAAGAGAGTAATCCTTCGCACCTGCTACATACATATTCAGTGATGCAACGGACTGAGCGATAACGAATCCCGAAAGCAAAGCGCCGAATACCTTCTTTGCAAGTCTTCCTTTCTTATAACAGAAAAATACCACTGCAAAAGCCATAGCAAAAATGAAGAATACCTTTACCTCAACTGCAAGGAACGAATCGTCCGACCACAGCGCACGGGAATATTTTTCAATAGCAACAGTGTTGCGCTTCATTATAAGATTTACAAGGAAAACTGCGGCTGCATACACAGCTGTACACATAACAGCTATGATGATATTTTTGTTCCTGCTTCCCTGCTTAACAGTCTCGTTTATATGGAGGCTGTCATCTTCAAGGAACTGTGCAGCGCAGATAAGCATTGCAAATACGGTCATAAACGCAAATCTGCACGGGAAAGACATATAGCTTCCCGTATGCCACATAAGATTTATCGGCTCAACTATCATCGGAATAAGCAGAAGCACAAGTATCATCAGCATAGTGCTGTTGTTTTTCGAGCGTTTTCTTTTGTCAATGACGCAGAACAAACAGATAACTATTGCAACTGTGGAGTAAATGATGAGCGGAAGCGTTGACTGAAATTCCGAAAGAAAACTTGAGCTTATAAGATTGCTGTAAATAGATGTTGTTCGTCCGCTGACGAAATACTGAAGCAGGCTCGGCAGCCATACAACAGCCGTGATAAGCGCAGAGATCAAACTTCCCGTCAGGAACAGAAAACCCGTCTGCTTATACTTGTCCTTCTTGTCCCGATAGCAGAAAAGCGCAAAGAAGAAAATACAGAACAGTGCGACCATATAGCAGATGTAATAGTTGACTATCGCCATAAGACTGAGAGTCACAACATAAGGCAGTATCTTGTTTTTGGTGATAAGATGGTAAATGCCCATCATCAGCAGCGGGAAAAGATAAAGCACATCTAGCCAGATGTTGTTCTGATAGTAAACGACCGCATAACCGCAGAACGCATAGGACAAACTAAGACAAGCAGCAAAAACAGGTGACAGCTTTTTCATGCACTTCCTGAAAAAGAGCATCGCCGTAAGACCTGCTGCCATGAGCTTGAACATGGTCAGCACGTTCATGAACAAAACCAGATCCTGCTTTGGGATCGCAAGCGTCAGCAGATTCAGCGGACTAGCAACAAAGAAGAACACAACGCCTATCATGCTCATTCCGCCGGCGTTCTGCATATTCAGGAAAAATCCCGTCTTTCCCGAAATAATATCATCAAGGTCAGCAGTCATCGGTATTACCTGCTGGGTCATATCGCACCAAGCTATCGTGCCGTTTCCGAACGGGTAAAGACCGCCTGCTTTATAAACAAGCGACATTATCACCATTATCAGTATCGGCACACCGGTTATAAACGCCATTTCTATGCAAAGTTTTTTTGTTTTCTCGTTCATTATCATCTTTCCCATACAAAAAAGTTTCGGGCATAATAAAAATGCACATATACAGATGTTATTATACTACATTATGCCCGATTATGCAAGGGCTATATTGTAAAAACGGCACGTTTTTCCTGCTTGACTTTTGTGTAAATATGTGTTATCATTAAGACAAGCAAAAAAACACCCCCACAGGGTGTGGGTATCGGAGGATTAAAATGAAAGCGGATAAGCAAAAAGTAAGCAAGCTGCTCAAAACAGCAAGAGGACAGATAGACGGGATACTTAAAATGATCGAGGAGGATAGATACTGCGTTGATATCTCCAATCAGATAATGGCAACACAGGCTATCCTCAAACGAGCAAACATGGAGGTGCTGACAGCGCACTGCAAGAGCTGCGTCGCAGGAGCGCAGACAGCACAGCAGAAGGACGAGAAGATAGATGAGATGATAGCTCTGCTGTCCAAGCTCATAAAGTAGACTTTTAGATATAAGATGTAGGGCTTACAAAGCTTAGTTTTTTCTTATTAGCAGATTGTTGCTTATTATTACCTTTCTGTTGAACAGCTGGGAAGCCCTTCTGAAAAGATTTTTCTGAACTCTCTTAGAACTTTCACACATTTTCGGCGGCAGGGAGTAAAACTCCCTGCCACCGAAAATTTATAAAAGGTTTCTGAAATGGGGGTAACCGCCCTTGCGGGCGGTTGCGAGGATATTCAAAGAATATCCTCGGGGGAAACAGAGTAACCGTTACCACGGTTACTCTTTAAAACGGCGAAGCCGTTTTTTGCTTCATCCAAAAGAGTTTTCTCCAACCGATTCATTAGAAAGGGTAATTATGAAGCAGAGGTTTGATATTACGGGAATGACCTGTTCGGCGTGCAGTGCGAGGGTCGAAAAGTGCGTGAAAGCGCTTGACGGCATAAAGTCTGTCCAGGTCAACTTGCTCACCAACAGCATGAGCGCAGAATATGACGAGAGCAGCCTTGACGACGGAAAGATAATCTCTGCTGTCGAAAAGGCTGGCTACGGCGCCGCTGTAAAGGGCAAAGAAAATAACACCGACAGGAAACGCTCCGGCGGAGCAGCAGAGGCTGCGGAAAAAGCCCGCAGAGACATGAAATCACGAATGATATGGTCGTTCATTTTTCTGATACCGCTGATGTATGTCTCAATGGGACATATGGTCGGGCTGCCGCTCCCACCGTTCCTTGAGGGCGAAAAAAACGCAGTAAGCTTTGCATTTGCGCAGTTCCTGCTCTGCCTGCCGGTAGCATATATCAATTTCGGATACTATTCAAGAGGCTGGAAAAACCTTTTCAGGCTCTCTCCCAATATGGACTCGCTCATCGCTGTCGGCTCAACAGCATCTCTTGTCTACGGCATTTTCGGCATATTCAGAATGAGCTGGGGCATAAGCCACGATGAAATGTCGCTGGTACACACATACCTGCACGACCTGTACTTTGAATCTGCTGTGATGATACTTGCGCTGGTCGATCTGGGCAAGTACCTTGAAGCAAGATCAAAGAGCAAAACAAGTGAAGCCGTCACAGCTCTTATGGATCTGTCACCAAAAACTGCAAGCGTTGAGCGTAACGGCGAAGCGGTAACGATACCTGCCGAGGAACTGCAAAAGGGCGATATAGTGATAGTCAAAGCAGGCGAAAGCATTCCCTGCGACGGAGTCATAACACAAGGCTCCGCTTCGATCGACCAGTCAGCTATCACAGGAGAAAGCATACCCGTTGAAAAAAGCGTGGGAGATAAAGTCATCAGCGCAACGATAAGCAAAGGCGGATTTATCAGATTCAGAGCAACTCAGGTCGGCAGCGAAACTACCCTTTCAAAGATAATCGAACTTGTCCAGGAAGCTTCATCTTCAAAAGCTCCTATCGCAAAAATGGCAGACAGGATCGCAGGTGTTTTCGTGCCGATAGTTATGCTCATATCGCTGATAACAGCGGCAGTCTGGCTGCTTTCGGGCGCAGAAACGGAATTTGCTCTGTCCTGCGCTATCTGTGTCCTCGTAATATCCTGCCCATGTGCGCTCGGTCTTGCAACACCCGTAGCTATAATGGTCGGCACAGGAAAAGGCGCAGAAAACGGCATATTGATCAAGTCGGGTGAAGCTCTGGAAACTCTGCACAAAACGTCCACAGTCGTACTCGATAAAACAGGAACTGTCACAACAGGAATGCCGTTCGTTACAGGAGTTTTCCCTGTCGGCGCAGAAAAAGACGAGCTGCTAAAAGTCGCATATGCGCTTGAATCAGGCAGCGAACACGTGCTTGCAAAGGCAGTCTGCGAATACTGCAAGGACATAAAAGCTCCGCAGGCACAGGATATAAAAACCCATGCAGGACTTGGAGTAAGCGCAGTCATCGAAGGAGAAGAATACTTTGCAGGCAGCGAGAGATTCCTGCGTGAACAAGGCGTATGGCAGGAAAGCGCTGAACTGAGGCAAGCAATAGAACAAAGCGCAACAACGCTTATCTTTGCAGACAGCAAGAAAGTTCTCGGTGTGATCTCTGTTGAAGACACCCTGAAACCTGACAGCGCCGCTGCGGTCGCTGAGCTTAAAAAGCGTGGGATAAAAGTCGTTCTGCTCACGGGCGACAACAAGGCAGCAGCGGAAAAGATAGGCAGGCAGATAGGCGCTGACGAGGTGCTTGCAGAAGTTATGCCTGCGGATAAGGACAAGTCAGTTGAAAGCCTCCAGCAGCACGGCAGTCTCGTTGCAATGG
The DNA here is from genome assembly GCA_947307175.1 of uncultured Clostridia bacterium. Taxonomy (GTDB): domain Bacteria; phylum Bacillota; class Clostridia; order Oscillospirales; family Ruminococcaceae; genus Hominimerdicola. The sequence continues at coordinate 29,641 of CAMZIK010000017.1, read as the reverse complement.
TCGGAGACGGCATCAACGACGCTCCTGCGCTTGCAAGAGCAGATGTCGGAATAGCCGTCGGAGCAGGCACGGATATAGCGATAGAAAGCGCTGATGCGGTGCTGATGAACAACGGTCTTTCCGATGTCGTTACGGCGATAGACCTCAGCCGAAGCGTTATCCGCAACATAAAGCAGAATCTTTTCTGGGCGCTGTTTTATAACTGCTGTGCAATACCGCTTGCTGCAGGCGTGTTCTATAAAGCTTTCGGTCTGAAGCTAAGCCCGATGATAGGCGCAGCAGCGATGAGCCTCAGCAGCATTTTCGTTGTGACAAACGCCCTGCGGCTGAAACGCTTCAAAGCGGTCAAGCTTGCACCCGAGCCTGCAAAGTCTGAAAATACACAAACAAACCAAATCACCAAGGAGGAAAACCAGATGAAAAACTATACTATGAAAATAAGCGGAATGATGTGCCAGCACTGCGTTGCACACGTAAAGAAGGCTGTCGAAGGACTGGGCGCACAGGCAGATGTAGACCTTGAAAAAGGCGAGGCTTACATCAAAGCTGACAGCAGTATTTCCGTTGAAATGCTGAAAAAGGCAGTCACCGACGCAGGCTACGAGGTAACGGAAATAGCATAATGTTTTGTTGGGGATAAACTCTTTTGGAGAAGAGTTTTTCCCAAGAGTGTTCACCTCAACAAGACATCAAGAAATTGCGTACTATCGATAGCATACTAATGTCTCGCTGTAAACAATGAAGCGCTTTGCCCCTGACCTTTTCTTCTGCACAAAAAAACAGACCGACAGGTTCAAATCTGTCGGTCTTATTTTTCATATCGCTTTTATATTTTCAATAAGCTCCCTGACTCGCCTGTACGTCAAAAGCAGCTGCTCTCCCAGGTCCTTTCGGCGCAGCACCTCCGTCATCTCAGCACAGTCCCTGTAAGCCTGCGTAATACCCATATTACCGTAAACTCCTTTGAGATAATGAGCATAATGGAAAGCATTGTCGCAGTCTCCCGCTTCAAGCGCCTCTCCGAGCTTATCAAGCTGTGCATCGGCAAGCATCTCATCAAGACAGGTCAGATAAAGCTCCTCGTCTCCAACGAAACGCTCAAGTGCCTTATCAATATCACAGCCAATGTCATTGAGCTTTTCGAGCCGAGCGTCCATTAAAAGCTCCTTTCAGTCAGTTTTCCTCAAGCACCTTTATCGACCAGCTTTGCTTTTCCTTTCTTGCCTTTTCAAGTTCATCATTTGCCAGCGTGAGCATTTCACCGAAGTCCATCATCTTTTCAATGACTACCGCACCGATCGTACACGAAAGATACGCCTCTGTAAGCTTGAGATCCAGCGCCGAGACCTTATCGGTTATCTGGCTGCACTTTGCCTCAACAGTCTCCTCGCCAGCGATATTGCTCATAAGTACGCATATCTCGTCGTCGCCTATCCTTGCAACAACATCGTTTGTCCTGAACATCGCAACGAGCATCTGAGCCAGCTCAAACAGCATTCTGTCAGCGGTCTGAACACCGCTTTGCTCATTTATCTTCCTGAAATTATCAATATCAATGATAAGGAAAGCATAGATGCCTGCTTTCTCCTTCATCATGCTGTTGATAAGCTTTTCGCCTGTTGCACGGTTATAGATACCTGTGGTATAGTCGTTGATGATACCCGTGTCGCTGCTGTGACGGCTTATGATCTCACGGAAGTACCTGTCGGATTCAAGCACGTTATCCACTCTGCGCACTATCGTCTCACGCACGAAAGGACTAACGATATAGTCGTTTACGTTCATTCCGAGCATCGCCTGCTGCTGCTTCGGAGAATCCTCAGCGGTAGTGATGACAACAGGTATATTTCTCAGCACAGGATCGGAATTCTTAGCTTTAAGGAACTCCTCACCGTTCATAACAGGCATATTCAGATCCAGCAGGATAATATCCATATTGCTGTTTTCCTGCAAAAATTCCAGAGCTTCCTGTCCGTTCTGTGCAAAATAGATCTTGAACCTATCCTCAAAGAACGATGAGAGCGTATCACGGTTTATCTCATAATCGTCGATAATGAGCATACGGTTTGAAGTGCCTGCCTGGTTGTGCAGAGCCTGCCTGAGCTTTTTGAGCTTCTTTTCAAACTCACGCTCAACAGTAATATCTTCAAGCCTTGCCATAAGCACGCTCTTATTTCCGATAGTATCAATATACTCAAACACCGCATGGATGCTCTTATAACTGTTGCTGAACGCAACATATCTGCTGTATTCGCACTCTGATCTTGATTTGTTTTCTATCGCTTCCTTCAGCGATTCAACGATCTTCCACCTGTCACGCTCATAAACTATATCCAGCGGATTATACTTATAAAGCACTCTGGTCGGTGAATTGAGCAGCTCAAAGAACGCATCGTTGACACGGATTATCTCCATATCTTCCGGCATCTCCGAATCGCATTCAAGTATAGCGACAGGCTGAACATTATCGGCAAAGTTAAGCACCTCGTCGATATGGCTCATGACCTCAGTTGAATCGCCGCCGTTATTGACAAGTGTATTGAAGCTTGACTCAGGGCTGAACGCATAGCGCTCATAGTCCTTCATACACATCGGCTTAGCATAATAGTAACCCTGGATATAGTCACAGCCGACTTCACGCAGGAAGCTGACCTGGTCGGTTGTCTCAACTCCCTCTGCAATAACAGGGATATTGAGCCACTTGCTCATTCTTACGATAGATGCGACGATACTTTCGCATCTGCTCTTTTTGTTTGCATCGACAAAGAAGTTCATGTCGATCTTCAGAATATCAACAGGGATATTCTTGAGCATGCTCAGTGACGAATAGCCGCTTCCGAAGTCGTCCATCATTATCGAGAATCCGGCTTTCTGGAGCTTGTCTATCGTTTTTATGAGTATGTCAGGGTTATCTGTATATGCGCTCTCCGTAAGCTCTATGTTGAACAGATTATGAGGCACCTGATACCTGTCAACGAGCTTGATGATGTTTTCAACAAAATGAGGGTTATAGATATTAACTCGTGAAACGTTGACCGAAAGCGGATTAGGCTTTCTGCCCTGATCCAGCCAGCCCTTGAGTACCTTGCAGGCTTCCTCCCATACATACGCATCGAGCTTGACAACGAAGCCGTTCTTTTCAAACAGCGGAATGAACAGTCCCGGAGGGATCATACCCTTTTTCGGGTGTATCCATCTTACCAGCACCTCGCCGCCTGCGGGCGTGTTGGTCATAACGTTGTACTTAGGCTGAACATAGATAGTGAACTGCTTTTCCTGAAGAGCGATGTTCATATCGTTGACGATCTCCTGCTCTTTTTCAAGGCGCAGGCGCATATCGTCATTATAGTATTCAAAGTAATTGACATAGTTGCCCTTGCAGTGCTTTGCGGCAAGAGTTGCCCTGTCAAACATTATTGAAGCAGGAAGATCCTCCTCGCCTGTGATATAAATACCAAAGCAAGGAACGATATAGTATGCGCTTGAGAAGTTCTGAAGTGCATTCATGCTTCGCATTACGAAATGCTCTATGCTCTGCTTGTCCGTATACGGCACGCAGATACCGAAGATGTCAGCCTCCATTCTTCCGAATGCACTGCCCATGAAGTCGGCAGTATTGACACGCAGATGCTTGGCGATATACCTCAGCAGCGAATTTCCTTCGTCCATACCGAAGAAGGAATTGATAAGGCTGAAATGGTTTATATCGAGCCTGATGATAGCAAATCTTTTATTCGGATATTCCGAGATAAGTCTCTGTGTCTCCAGGTAGAACTTGTCCCTGTTGAAAATATCCGTAAGGGTATCGAATTCCGCTAAATATTTAAGTTTTTCAAAAGCAGCGAACTGGCTTCTCTCGATTGCATTCTTTATGCGGAAACGCAGTACCTGCGGAACGAAAGGCTTTTTGATGAAATCCCAGGCACCGTTTGACAGCGCTTTGATCTCATTATCAGCATCTTCACCGCCCGTTGTGACAACGATCGGTATCTGGCTGAATTTCTGGCTGACCCTGAGTCTTGAAAGCACTTCAAAGCCGTCCATAACAGGCATATCAAGGTCAAGAAGGATACATGAGATAGTTGTGCTGCTTTCAAGGATCTCCATGGCGACCTTGCCGTTTTCAGCCTCAATGATATTATACTGATCCGACAGCAGTTTTTTGAGCAAAGCACGGTTTATAAATGCATCATCGACTATCAGCAAAGTCTTTGCAGTCTCCATGGTTTCCCTCCTTTCGGCATTCATCAAATGTACATAGTAATTATAACATATTATTGCTTTCTTTTCAAGTGATTTTTAGTATTATTTGCACAAAAATATAATAAAAATTTATTTATTGTGCTTTCTGTACAAATTCAGATGCTGGTTTTTGTTTATTTCCCCTCATATTTTGCCCTGAGCGTTTCAAGAGCCTTCTTTTCTATCCTTGAAACGTATGAACGGGATATGCCAAGTTTCTGCGAGACCTCTCTCTGAGTCAGCGCATTTCCGTTGTCAAGCCCGTACCGCAGACGGATTATCTCTTTTTCTCTTTCGTCAAGCTCGCTTTCGATAAACTTGTAAAGCTGCTCGCAGCGAATTATAAGCTCTATCCTGTCGCCTATATCCGTTCCGTCAGAAATAAGGTCGATAAGGCAAAGCTGGTTTCCGTCCTTATCCGAATCAACAGGCTCATCAAAATATCTGTCAAGTGCGGTCTTTTTCAGGCTGCGAAAATGCATCAGTATCTCGTTTTCAACGCATCTGCTGCCGTAGGTCGCAAAGCGTGTTCCCTTTTTGTAATCAAAGGTAGATACGGCTTTTATCAGCCCTATCGTCCCGATAGAGATAAGGTCTTCCTGATCGCTCGACGAGGAGTAATACTTCTTGATGATATGTGCAACAAGTCGAAGATTATGCTCTATCAGCTTATCACGGGCTTTTTTGTCGCCTGCTGCCATCGCCTCGAAGCAGCGCTTTTCCTCTTTTGCTGAAAGAGGCTTTGGAAAGTTTGATGTGTTTTCAAAATGCAGCGCAAAGAACAGAAAATTAGAGCATAAAAAATCAAGCAGCTGAAAGATCATAAATATCACCACTCAAAAAGTATTCTTGATGATATATATGCTTTCAGCTGCCTGTACTATTCAGAGATAAGAAAACATAAGCCCAGGTTCTCTTAAAAGAACTTGCCTGCAAAATTGTTTCACGTGAAACATTTGTTCTTGCAAATCGCTAAAGAATTTCAAAAGTGCGGCTGTTCTGAACAGGTATCTTTTTGCACTCAAAGTCCATAATGCTGACATACCTGCTTTTTTCGATCGACAACAGCATATTGTCTATGTCCTCAGCAGTGCCCTCAGCTTCCATTTCAACGCTGCCGTCATATTCATTTCGCACCCAGCCCGTAACGTTGTTTTCACGGGCTGCATAGTAAGCACGGTAGCGGAAGCCTACGCCCTGAACCCGTCCGTAGAATATATAATGCTTTCTGACGATAGCCATTGCTTTTCTCCTCTCGGTTTAACTGTCATATGTTATTGATAACGTGTAAATGAATAGTTGTGGGTATTCCTTAGGTGTGTTTTCTCTTGATCTCCCTTGGAGTCCCCTGTTCATTTTCAGCCAATAGGGCATTTCGCCCTATTGGCTGAAAATCAATAAGAGGTTCTGAGGGGAGTTTGAGGGGAACTCTCTCCTAAAGAGTTCCCCTCAACTGTTTACTTACATATCTTCAATGATATACGGGAGCTGAACGGTAAAGCAGACGCCTGTGGGAGTCATATTTTCTACCCAGACGCTTCCGTTGCAAAGCTCGACGACTCTCTGCACGAGAGCAAGACCGAGACCGTTTCCATCGGTCGATCTTGAATGGTCGCCCTGATAGAACTTTTCAAATATCTTTGTTCTCTTTTCATCAGGGATGCACGGACCGTCATCGGTTATCTTGGTAACGATGCACTGCTCGCTTCGATATAGCTTTACACCGATACGACCGCCCTGATTGGTGAATTTAATGGCATTATTGATAATATTCTGCCAGATCTGAGCCATAAGCTCTTCATTTCCGATATAGGTTATTTCCTCAAGGTCGATCTCAAGCTCTATATTCTTTCTTGACCACTCAGGTTCAAGCATAAGGATTATCTTTCTGATCTGTTCATCAAGCAGGAACTTGGATTTCTTGCCTATCGTTTTCTGGTTTTCAAGCTTGGTAAGTTTAAGGATATTTGTAGAAAGTTTGGCAAGCCTTGAAGTTTCGTCGATGATGACCTGGGTATACTCTTTTCTATCTTCCTCGGAAATATTCTCGTCCTGGAGCAGCTTTGCAAAGCCCTGAATCGATGCAAGCGGAGTTTTGAACTCATGCGATACGCTGGAAATAAAATCTCCTCTGAGCGTTTCGATCTCGGAAAGCTGGACTGCCATCTTATTAAAGTTGTTGGCAAGCATTCCGTACTCGATATCATCAGGCACACGGACCCTGATCTTGAAGTTTCCTCTTGCGACCTCGGAAGTTGCACGGCTTATCTCGTGCAGAGGTTTAAGTATCGTTTTTCCGACAAACGATGTGATTATCGTACCGATAACGATACAGCCTATAAACGAAAGAATGATAACAAAATTAACTATCCAGTAGAGGCTGTCGTTTGAAAAGCTCTCTATCAGGAAATAGGAATCGCGAACTTTTATCGTCATGGTTGCTTTTGGTATTATGCCGGACGAAACGATATGGTATCCTTTTTCCTTGAGATCCTCATATCCGTCGGAAACGTGTTTATCAGTATTTTTTAAGCTTGATGCGGTAAAGCTTGAACTTGTCACGAGAGAGATTATTCGATCGGATGTATATTCATTGTTATCCTTGAAGGTATCGCTCAGCGTATTGATAGACGCAGCCATTTCGGAAAGCTGTTCCTCTGCACTGCTGCGCATTATCGGCGAGAAAACAAGCAGAAGCAAGGATATGGAGACCGTTGCAGATATGAGCATTACCATGAAAAACATGAATGAAAGCTTGAATTGCAGGGACGTTTTCATATTATTCCCTTTCCTCCTTGATACTCTTGCTTAAAGCTTGACAGCTTTATAGCCAAGTCCTCTTACGGTAACGATATTAAAGTCCTTACAATCGCCGTATCTTTCACGCAGTCGCTTGATATGGACATCGACAGTTCTTTCGTCTACTTCCTTTTCCATGCCCCAAAGCTCATCGAGCAGCTGGCGGCGTGTAAAGATCTTATTGGGATAAGAAAGCAGCTTGAACAGCAGCATAAACTCTTTCGTAGGTATCGTTTCTGCGGTGCCTCCGCCTATCGAAACGCTCTGTGCATCATAATCGAGTACGCTGTCGCCGACTACGAGCGAATGCTCTGAAGCCATTCTTGATCTTCTAAGCAGTGCGCCGACACGCAGCACCATTTCATTTATATCTATCGGTTTTACCATATAGTCGTCTGTGCCTGCGATAAAGCCTTCCTGTTTATCCTCAAAAGTCTCCTTTGCGGTGACCATAAGTATAGGCAGGTCAAAGTTCGCACGGCGCAGCTGTCTTGTCAGCTCATAGCCGTCCATATTCGGCATCATGACATCGGATATGATAAGATCTATATTGATCTTTTCCATTACATCGAGGGCTTCGACACCGTCGTTTGCGGTATGGCATGAATAACCGTGCTGTTTGAGCGCTGCGCTCATAAGCTTTCTCAGGCTGGCATCGTCCTCAACTACTAAGATCTGGAACATTAACCCCTCATCCTTTCTGTGAATCAAGTCACTTCCCCAAGTGCAATTACAGTTTACAACAAAATTATGAACTTGTGATTAATGAATCTGTACATACAGGCTCTTTTTTATAATCTTGTGCAAACTACACAACAAAAGTCTCGAAAACGTTTGAGAAGTTTGGCGGTTTTGCGAACAAAAAGTTTTTTGTTAAATCCCGATAATTCATATTCGGTTCATTTAGAACTGTTATTATGTATACAACAAAGAGAGAGACACCTCTCCTAAGACTTTTGACACTGAGTAAAATCTAAAGTCTGTTATATCTTTTCTGCGATTCCCCAAGTCGCCATAGCATGGTTTTAGGTTTTACTGAATGTCAAAAAAATCCCTTTCATAATTCCATAAATGATTAAAGCTCATTCTTCCCGGAATGAGTTTTAATTTTGTCTTAACGCAGACGGCGCTTATGTATTGATATTCGACGCTCGGTACAACGGGCTTTTTTATTTAAGGAGGTGCGAAATGAACGGATTTCCGCAGTTTATGAAATCAGAGGCTAACCTTATACCTGCTTCACAGCAGAACACGCCTGACATCACGGGATACTACTACACGGCAAATGACGGCAGCCAGATGGCTTTCTGGTCCTACTCTGCTGACAGGGTCTCAAAGGAGCATACGCACGATTACGATGAATACATGATCGTTGTTGAGGGTGAATACGTTGTGAGCATCGACGGCGTTGAGACAATTCTTCATGCAGGAGACGAGCTGTTCATTCCGAAAGGGTCTTTACAGGGCGGTCGTGTAAAGGCAGGCACTCGATCTATCCACGCATTCGGCGGAACGAGGATCAAAAATGATTAAAATTATAAAATATGCAGAAAATATGCAGGCAGAACTTCTTGAGCTGACGGACAGATGTTTCAGGCAGTGCGGAAAAGAATTTGAACCGAATGGCAGACACGGTTTCTACAGCAATATTGTACAGAATTTTGTACAGTTCTGGTGCTTATTCGACGGTGATATAATGATCGGGACAGTCGGGATCAAAAGGCTTTCGGACAAAGACTGCGAGCTGAAAGCGCTGTATCTTGATGAAAAGTATCAGGGAAAAGGACTTGGGCGGCGTCTGGCGGAGGCGGCGATAGAATATGCAAGGCAGCAAGGCTTCACGCAGATGTATCTTGACTGCATATCTACAAGTCTGAACGCTGTGGCGCTTTATGAAAAGCTCGGATTTCATAAAACTGCGAAATATAACAATAATAATTTTGCGGATATTTTCATGAAAATGGAGCTGTAATTGCCGCAGAGCCTTTAGGGATAGGCTTTGGACAGTCCAAAAAATTTCTCAAAAAATTTTTGGTATACTCCCGATAATTCATATTCAATTCACACAGGGCTGTTATTATATAGATGTCGAAGGGAGAGAGAGCCCTAAGACCTCAAAAAAGATCAATTTCTTTCGGGCACCCCCAATTACAGCCCGATAGATTACCGATAAAGATAAATTCTAAATTTCCCTTTCATAATTCCAAGGATTAAATACTTACTTCTTTTGAGAAGTGGGTATTTAATCTTTTTTAGGGGTAAAATGCAAAATAAAAGAGGTAAGAAAGTGTTCTTGCCTCTTTTTTTGATATGTACCTATTCTGGTATAATAATGTTTATCGGTGTATTGTTGAGGAAAAATCTTCTGAAAAGTGTTTTCTTTAGACTCTCTTAGGACTCTTAGATATTTTCGGCGCATAGAGCTTTTTGCTCTGTGCGCCGAAAATCTTTAAAAGGTTTCTGAGGGGAGTTTGAGGGGAACTCTTCTCGAAAAGAGTTCCCCTCAACAAAACATCAATATTATTATCAGATAGCGTACTTTGCGGTATACTCGGCGAGTTTGTCCTCATAGGACTTGGTGCCGTTTTTATGGAGTTTATCGAGGTATTCGTGTTTTTTAAGGGTAGAATACTCTCTGCGGCTGGAGAGCAGGTATACTGCGATATTCGAGCAGTGGTCGGATATTCTCTCGACGTTGGTGAGGATGTCAATGAAATGAACGCCGACTTCAACTTTGCAGATACCGCTCTTTGCTCGGTTGATATGAACGGCTTTAAGCTCCTCAACGATACGGTCAACGACCTCCTCAAGCGGCTCGACCTCGACCATATCGCTTATCTCCATGCTTTCGGTCGCTTTTATCGCAAGCGAGATAATCTCGTCTATTGCTGCAAAGATGACGTGCAGCTCCTTCATGGCTTCGCTTGAGAAGGATACTTCGGCATCAAACAGCGCTTCGGCAGTTTCAAGGATATTGATAGAATAGTCGCCGATACGCTCATACTCGGAGATAAGGTGGAAATATGCCGTGACTCTGCGGGCTTCGTCCTCGTTGAGTCCGCAGTCGTTGAGCTTTATAAGATACTGACCGACTCTGTCTTCAAGCCTGTCGATAGTATCCTCACGCTCTCTGATATTCTCTGCGAGCTTGGGATCAAAGTCGTCAAGGTCTTCATAGAGGCTGACAACGGCTCTGAAATTCTTCTGCGCCTGAACGCCCATCTGAACGACTGCATCGCTTGTCTGGGCAATAGCAACGTTAGGTGTAACAAGGAATCTCTCGTCGAGAGTGTCCTCCTCCAGCTCGTCTTCGTCCTCCCCCGGCTTGTCTCTGACGGTGAGGCAGGCAAGCTTTTCGAGCACTCCTGCAAACGGGATAAAGATCACTGTTACGACGATATTGAAGATAGTATGGAAGTTTGCGATGTCTCCTGTGGTGAACTCTTTATTCCAGAACGACCACCCGACAGCTGCCTGATAGGTGTAAATTCCGATGAGGAAAAGGATCGTTCCGATGAGGTTGAAATAGAAATGCAGAAGACCTGCACGCTTTGCGTTCTTTGAAGAATTGAGGCTTGAAAGCAGCGGAGTTACGCAGGTTCCGATGTTTGTTCCCATAATGATCGGGAATGCGGAGGCAAAGACGATAGCGCCTGAGCCTGAAATTGCCTGAAGGATACCGACAGCTGCGGCGCTGGACTGGGTGCAGACGGTGATGACTGCACCTGCAAGCACACCGAGAAGCGGGTTCTGAAGAACTTCAAATATCTTTTTGAACACATCGAGCTGTGCGAGCGGCTCTACGGCGGTACGCATGGTATTCATACCTGTGAACAGTATCGCCACGCCCATGAGTATCCTGCCTATGTTCTTCTTGCGGCTGCGCTTTGAGAACATTATCAGGATTATGCCTGCGATCGCAAGCATTGCTGAAAAGTTGGTCGGCTTGATAAGGTCGATGAAAAAGCTTCCGTTTTTGGAGCCTTCAAGCTTTGCGAGCCTGAGTATCTGGGCGGTCATGGTCGTTCCGATGTTTGCGCCCATGATGATGCCGACTGCGCCTCTGAGCTTGAGTATGCCCGCATTTACGAGACCTATTACTATAACTGTTGTTGCTGTTGATGACTGAACGGCTGCTGTTACCAGCGCTCCGAAGAAGATACTTGTAAAGATATTTCCCGACATTCTTGCCAGCACTTTTTCGAGCAGTCCGCCCGATGCTTTTTCAAGTCCGCTGCTCAGCGTATTCATGCCGAACATGAAGAAGGCAAGTCCGCCTACTGCGACCAGTATGTTAAATACACTCAAAACTATTTCCCCTTTTTTACTTTCCCAAACTTTACTTTATCCCTTGAATTTATCCGTGACTATCTTATACATTTCGTCAAAGCTGTCTATCCTGCATTTGCCAATAGCCGAGAGCTGATACGGCGAGCCTTCCTTTGTGTATGCCGCAACGGTAGTATCGGTGCTTCCGTCATTGCCGTCAAACTTTGTTTCGACCTTTTTATTGATTATCTCGTCGGCATATTTTTTGAGCTTTTCAAGCTCTGCGCCTGTGATATTTTTCTGCGCACCTGTTTTCTCATCGGTCACACGACCCGAATAATACACCTTATATTCTGTCTTCGCCTGACCCGTGCCGCTGTCTGCATTAGGTTCGCACCTGAACATAAGCATTACCTGTTTATCGGCTTTTTCCTCATCGCTCAGTGAGCTGATCGTGCCCTGCGGTAACAATAAGTCAATGGCATTGAGGCTTGTCGATCCATCATCGCAGGACGAAAAGCAAAGCACTGCTGCGGCTGCGAGAAGGACTGCTGCTATCTTTTCTTTCACGATTTTCATTTTTGATTTTTCCTTTTTTCTTTCTTACACAAAACAAGCCAGAACCCCTAAACAAAGTGTTTGAGGCTCTGACTCATGATCATACTATCTTTTTCCGCCTGCCACGGTAAGTCTGTTGAGTGCCCTTTTGAGCTTCTTTTCTGCTCTGTCGAACTCTTTCTGACTTTCGTGGCGCTTCATTCTTTCCTCGGCGTTCTGCTTTGAGCGCTCGGCTCTTGCAACGTCGATCTCATCCGCCCACTCGATAGCGTTTGTCACCACGATGACATCTTCAGAAGAAACTTTGATAAAGCCGCCTGAGATCGCTGCTTCCTTGAGCGTACCCTCGATCTCAATTTTGAAGGGTGCAGAAACAAGGTTTGCCACATAAGGAACATGACCGTGGAGTATACCCACGTTGCCTGATGTGGTCTTAGCGATTATCTGCGTTGTTGTTCCCTGAAAAAACGTCTTTTCGGGTGTTATTATCTTGATATTGAACGGAGTCATTATAAACACCTTCCGTATGTATGTTAGGCTTTATTATTCGCCCTCGGCACTCTTCTTTGCTTTCTCTACTGCTTCGTCTATCGTTCCGACAAACAGGAATGCGGACTCAGGCAGGTCGTCATGCTTGCCCTCGATTATCTCCTTGAATCCTCTTATCGTTTCCTTCAGCGGAACATACTTGCCCTGATAGCCTGTGAACTGCTCGGCTACGAAGAACGGCTGAGAGAGGAATCTCTGGATCTTTCTTGCTCTTGAAACGGTGATCTTATCCTCATCGGAAAGTTCGTCCATACCCATGATAGCGATGATGTCCTGAAGCTCGACATATCTTTGCAGTATCGACTGTACTTTTCTTGCGACCTGATAATGCTCGTTTCCGACGATCTCAGGAGTAAGAATCCTTGAGGTTGACTCCAGCGGGTCAACGGCCGGGAAGATACCCAGAGATGCTATCGTTCTTGAAAGAACGGTGGTTGCATCGAGGTGAGCAAATGTGGTTGCAGGAGCAGGGTCTGTAAGGTCATCGGCAGGCACATAGACAGCCTGAACGGACGTTATAGAGCCTTTATTTGTAGATGTGATGCGCTCCTGGAGCTGACCCATTTCTGTTGCAAGGGTCGGCTGGTATCCAACGGCTGAAGGCATACGTCCAAGAAGTGCGGAAACCTCAGAACCTGCCTGTGTGAATCTGAAGATATTATCTATGAACAGCAGAACGTCCTGTCCTTCGACATCACGGAAGTATTCTGCCATAGTAAGTCCTGAAAGACCTACTCTCATTCTTGCTCCGGGCGGTTCGTTCATCTGACCGTAAACGAGGACGGTCTTTTCAAGAACTCCCGACTGTTTCATTTCAAAGTAGAGGTCGTTGCCCTCTCTTGTTCTCTCGCCTACTCCTGTAAATACGGAGATACCGCCGTGCTGATTGGCAACGTTATTGATAAGCTCCTGGATAAGCACGGTCTTGCCGACTCCTGCGCCTCCGAACAGACCTATCTTACCGCCTTTGAGGTAAGGAGCGATGAGGTCGATTACCTTGATGCCCGTTTCGAGTATCTCATTTGAAGCTGTCTGCTCCTCATAGGACGGTGGGTCACGGTGTATCTCCCATCTTTCCTTGGTTTCGGGTGCAGGCATATTATCGACAGGCTCTCCGAGCAGGTTGAACATTCTCGAAAGAGTTTCTGGTCCTACGGGCACGCTGATAGCTTTGCCTGTATCGACAGCCTGTGTGCCTCTTACAAGTCCATCAGTACTGCTCATAGCGATACATCTTACGACGTCGTCGCCTATATGCTGAGCGACCTCAACGGTCAGCTTTGTGCCGCCGTTGTCTATCTCTATTGCGTTAAGAAGATTTGGGAGGTTATCCTTTTCAAATCGGATGTCCACTACGGCTCCGACGATCTGAACGACCGTTCCCACATTTTTGCCTTCCATTCGTTTACCTTCTTTCAAATCGTTTTACAAAAAGCAAGGTCTTTCCCTGCGGTCATTTCTTATTGCTGAGTTTATTGAACAAAACTGTAAGCACGGAGAATACGACAAACATTACTATCGGAGCCATTATCCCAGCTTTGAAAGTGAACTTATAATCGTCGCCCTCAAAGAGCCATTCAACGAGGTTATATGCGCCGATAAAGCACGCTGCGCTGATAAGCATAAAAACTATTTTCTTGCCCAGATTTTTCATTATCATACCCTCCTGTAAATTGATTTTTATACGCTGTCATTGAGGCTTGCCGATGATATTTCGGTAAGCTCCTGAGTTATCTGAGTCTGTCTTGCTCTGTTGTACATGAGCGAGAGGTTCTCTATCATTTCATCTGCGTTATCCGAAGCGGATTCCATAGCTGAGCGCCTTGCTGCCTGTTCGGAAGCAAAAGAATCGACTATCGCCGAATACAGCAATCCACACAGATAGCTCGGAATCATTCCCTCAAAGACCTCTTCGGGTGACGGGTCATACACAGGCGCTGCGTGGCGCTGGTCTCCCCACGGAACAAGGTTTTCAACGGGAAGTATCGCCATTTCGCAAGGCTCCTGAGTTATTGCCGAAACGAAGGTGGTATAGATGAGGTCAACGCTGTCGAACTCGCCCTTTTTGAAGCGTGCCGTAACGTCCTCAGCTATATCCATAGCTCCGTACATGCTCATGCCCTCGGCGATCTCGGTGAAAGCATCGGTAACGTTGTAATCACGCTTTTTGAAATACTCCACGGCTTTTTTGCCTATCGCCATGATGCTGACTTCCCTGCCCTTTTGTTTGAGGTCGTCGGCTTTGGCTGCGGCTTTTTTGAGGACATTGACGTTAAATCCGCCTGCAAGTCCTCTGTCGCCGGCAATGACTATCATAAGCGTTTTTTTCTTTTCAACTTTTGTTGTAAAAACAGATGTAAAACTGCTGTCCCTTGAGATGTCGCACATCGCATTGAAAAGAGTCTCGAAGAACGGCTGGACTGCAACGGCTCTTTCCTTTGCACGCCGCATTTTCGAGGTAGCAACGAGCTGCATGGCTTTGGTTATCTGCTTTGTGCTCTCTACGCTCTTTATGCGCCTTTTTACATCTTTCATATTGGCTGTTGCCATATGTCAGCGCTCCTTACTTTGAACGGAGGAATTTCTCAACATAGCTTTTCAGGACTTCCTTGATAGCTTCCTCATTTTCTTTGGTAAGCTCCTTGGTCTGTGTGATCGAGGAGAATATATCGGGGTGGCTCTCCTCTATCTCTTTGAGAAGATCGTCCTCAAACTCTCTTACGCTTGCAACAGGGATATCCTTGAGGTAGTTGTTTACAACGGCATAGATCATTACGACCTGTTTTTCAACGTCCATAGGCGAGTTTTTGCTCTGCTTGAGGACTTCAACTATTCTTTCGCCCTGTGCAAGTCTGTCCTTGGTATCCTGATCCAGATCAGAGCCGAACTGTGAGAAGCTCTGAAGCTCTCTGTACTGCGAATAAAGCAGTTTCAGCGGTCCTGAGACTTTCTTCATAGCCTTTATCTGAGCGCTTCCGCCGACTCTTGATACGGAAATACCAGGGTTTACGGCTGGTCTTACGCCTGAGAAGAAAAGCTCTGTTTCAAGGAATATCTGACCGTCGGTGATAGAGATAACGTTTGTTGGGATATAAGCTGAAACGTCGCCTGCCTGTGTTTCGATGATAGGCAGTGCGGTTATCGAACCGCCGCCGTTTTCTTTATTCAGGCAGCAGGCTCTTTCTAGCAGTCTTGAATGAAGATAGAATACATCTCCGGGATATGCTTCACGACCTGTAGGTCTTTTGAGCAGCAGGGACATTGTTCTGTATGCGACTGCGTGCTTGGAAAGGTCGTCATATACGCACAGAACGTCTTTGCCCTGAAGCATGAAATACTCTGCCATTGCAACGCCTGCATATGGAGCGATATACTGAAGCGGTGCCATTTCCGATGCGGTAGCTGAAACTACGACGCAGTAGTCCATAGCGCCGTTTTTGGTGAGCGTATCCACTACGTTTGCAACGGTAGAACGCTTCTGACCGATAGCTACATAGATACAGATAACGTTCTTGCCTTTCTGGTTGATTATCGTATCAAGGGCGATAGTGGTCTTACCTGTCTGCCTGTCGCCGATGATAAGCTCTCTTTGTCCTCTGCCTATCGGTATCATTGAGTCGATAGCCTTGATACCTGTCTGAAGCGGTCTGTTTACAGACTGTCTTGTGATTATTCCGAATGCAGGGCTTTCAACGGGTCTGTACTCATCGGTAAGGATATTTCCTTTTCCGTCGATAGGCGCACCGAGTGCATTTACTACTCTTCCCAGCATTGCATCGCCGACAGGCACAGACACGATCTTGCCTGTTCTCTTGACGCTTGAACCTTCGGTGATACCGTCATCAGAGCCGAGAAGCACACAGCCGACAAAATCCTGCTCCAGATTCATTGCCATACCGTATGTACCGTTACAGAACTCAAGCAGCTCGCCTGACATACATTTTTCGATGCCGTGGACTCTTGATATTCCGTCGCCGACTGTACATACAGCTCCGACATCATCAAGAACGAGCTTTGAACGGTAGTCCTTTATCTGCTGTTTTATCAAACCTGTTATTTCGTCAGGACGTAATTTCATAACAAAGACCGAACCTTTCAATTTATTTGCTTACACGCTCAGACTCACGCTACACGATAGCGCTGTCTATCTGAGCCTTGATCTTATCCAGCTTTGACTTTACGCTGGAATCTATCTCGGTATTGCCGTATCTCAGCACGATGCCTCCGAGAATGGACTTATCCTGTTTTTCGTGAAGTATGATGCTTTTGCCGGACACCTTTCCAAGCTTATCAACAAGCTTTTTCCTGAGAGTTTCCGACATAGGCATAGCTGTTGTTGCGGTGACTTCAAGGATATTTTTCTTTTCATAATACATCTGCTTGAAATGCTCAGTTATGGCAGGGAGTGATCTTATCCTGCCTTTCTGCGTTACAACGCACAGAAAATCCAGCACAGTTTCGCTGACTTGCTCCGAAAACACGCCTGTAAGCACCTTCTGCTTATCGGCAAACGGGATCAGCGGTGATGCCAGCATCAAAGCAAGCTCCTTTTGCTGTTTATCAAAGATTATCTGTGTTATCTGTTCAAGCTGTTCATATGTATTGTCAAGAGTGTCCTGCTCGTCACACAGTTCAAACAAGGCTGTGCTGTAAACATTTTCAACACTGTTTGCCATTACACTTCACCCACATTGTCAATGAATTTCTCTATGAGCTTTTCATTATCCTCGCTGGTAAGATCCTTTTCCACAACAGCGGCTGCTGCGGAGAAAGCGATCTGTGAGATCTCGTCCTTGATAGCGTTAACGGCTATCTTCTTTTCACGCTCGATCTCATTTTCCGCATTTGTGCGGATACTCTTTGCTTCTACTCTTGCTTCGTCGATTATCTCATCAGCACGGACCTGTGCTTTCTTGGTCGCATCTCTGATGATCTCGGCGGATTCTTCTTTTGCCTGTCCGATCTTCTCGTTATAGTCAGCCTCAAGCTTTTGTGCATTCTTTTCGGCTTCCTCTGCTTTGTCGTAAGACGCTTGTATTTCCTTCTGCCTTTCGTCTACGACCTTATTGATCTTATCGAAAAGAAAATGCTTCAGAACCAAAAACAGTATCAGAGTATTGAGCAAAGTAGCGATTATTGTTGTCAGGTCTATGGACATAAACTCCGTTATATCGCCTGATGCAAAGATCATTTACTTTACCTCCGTTCCTCTGCCCTTTAAAACAGAGCTGTTTTCCTAATCAAAGCTTGCCGATAAACGGATTTGCGAACATAAGGATAAGTGCTACAACAAATGCATAAATACCTGTTGACTCTGCCATTGCAACACCGATGAACATTGTTCTTGTGCAGTCGCCCTTAGCCTCAGGCTGTCTTGCGATAGCTTCGATAGTCTTTCCTACTGCGTATCCTTCACCGATACCAGGTCCGATACCTGCGATCATTGCAAGTCCTGCACCTACTGCCGAACAACCTAATACTATTGCCTTTTCCAACATAATGATTCCCTCCGATATAAAAATTGATCATTGTTTATTATTTTAAAGCCGCACCTATGCGGATATTTGACTTACTATCATTCTTCTTCCGCTGCTGCACCGACATTTACCATTGTGAGCATTGAGAAGATATACGCCTGTATACAGCCTGAGAACAGGTCAAAGTAGACTGACAGCACGGCAGGTATACCTACCTGGAATACGCTGAAGCCCCACGAACCTGCGGTAAAGCTTAATCCGACTGCTTTTGAGAGCGCAGCCAGCGCACCGTACAGAAGGCTTGTGATAACCATACCGCCTGCTACGTTTCCGAAAAGACGGAACGCCATAGATGCAGGTGTTGCGACCTCGCTGACGATATTCAGCGGCAGTATGAACGCCACAGGCTTACCGAAGCTCTTGAGATAGCCGCCGAAGCCGTTAGCCTTGATCTTATGGAAGGTTATCAGCGCAAACGTCATCAGCGCCCACGTTCCGGTTACGTTTATATCTGCGGTCATCGAACGCAGACCGATCATGCTTACCAGAGCGCCGAGCAGTGCAAACACGAGCAGCGTTCCGATATACGGAGCGTAATACATGAGCTTGGGACCCATATTATCCTTTACAAGTCCGTTCACGAACTTGACGAATGCCTCCGCAATTATCTGTCTTTTCTTATCGGGTATCTTCTTGAGTCCCCGTGTGAGCCACAGGCACACCAGAAGCACCGCAACTATAATGATCCAGCCCGTTACCACGGTTTCTGTGATACGGATAGGTCCTATCTCGAAGACGACCTTAGGACCCTGACCGATACCGTCCATTTAGTCACTACCTTTCTTCTTTATGAAAAACTCTTTTGCCGTCAGAACTATCCTTGGGAAAAACTGCGGCACAAGAATACCTATAACATTTACAAAACCTGTGAGCATTGCTGCTGCGCTGAGAGCGAAAAGCCCTGCAAAGCGGACAAAAAAGCAGATCAGCATCACACGCTTGCCTTTTGCGACATCAAGCTCGACTGCTTTTTCGCAGCTCGATGCGAGATACTCATAGCAAACTATGACATACACATAGCCGAGCGCAAAGCCTGCGAGCGTCGGGACATCAAAGCCCCAGAAGAGCGTTACAGCCCAGCAGACAAGCGTCATCACAGCCATTGGAAAGAGCATACTGCGGACGAGCCGGCGCAGCGGCGACTTTTCTTTCATACGCTGTTCCTCCCGACTGCATTGTCTGTTTCATCACGGCTGATGCGGCTACCGCATTCCCAATAAGTATACCATTTTTGCTTTCATTTTTAAAGTGCCTTGCTATACTGTTTTGATTATTTTTACTCTATGTTTACAATTAGTACATATTTGAACAGCAAAAAAAGAACGGCTCCGAGCCGCTCTTTTCTTCTGTGAAGCATCATCTTGTAATATTATCCACGACGTCCTGTGCTGTACTTGCGGTGTCGTCAACGACTCTCTTTCCGCCGTCGATGACGTCATCTACCGTACTTCCGACACGCTCGGGGACAGTTTTCGATGAATCCTCCCACCTGCTTTCATTTGTGTAGTAGGAGCTGTCGTTCATGCGCACGGAGCTTTCGCTTTCTGGATTTGAAGCAACATTGTCCTTGCTTGCACAGCCTGCAAACACGCTGCTGCACGCAAGCACAGCAGTTATGAGCGTTAAAGTCTTTTTCATACTCGCTTTCCTTTCAGATATTATTGCCAAATAAATTGACTAAGACTATTATTGCTCATTTGAGCCGCTTTATGCAAAAAAAATAAAACGGGAACGATCGCTCCCGTTTTTATGTTTAAATCATCAGTTGATGCCGAGGAACTCGAAATAGTTCTTCTTTGGCATATTATTTTCATTTACGGTAGATGTACCTCTTTTTCCGCCCGGTGAGAGGATATAATAAACTCTGTATCCGCCTTTTCCGTCAGATTCCCAGCCAAACTCGGGTATCGTTCCTCTTGTTCCCTTATTGGAAATGGTCTTTTCAATACCCTTCTGCTTGAGTGTGAAGAATTTAAGCTCTATATCCTGACCGTAAGGAACTACGCAGATCTTTACTCTTCCCTTATCGTTATCCTGTACATCGTAAAGGACGAGCTTATACTTACCATCGGGTGAAATGAGGTTTTCTTCTTTTGTGACCTCAAGGAGCTTATTCCACTGAGTTTCATCGTTATAAAGCTGGAACACCTCGTCATTGTTGGGGAGATCCTGATCAAGCACAGTTATAACGCTTGATCCGCCGAAAAGCATTTTAAGTACAAGGAAACCGACAAGTCCGAGAACATATATCAGCAGATAGATCGTTCCTAGCACGACTTTTGTTGTTTCATGCACGCCCGAAGCAAAGAACATTACGAGTCCTACGATGAACGGAGGAACTATAAGTATCCAGTTGCCCCAGTTGAACAGTATCAGCGCAAAGCATATCGGAAGCAGCATCACGCTCACGAACTTGGTGCAGATCTCACGTCTTGAATAGATCATCAGGCACATGAACAGCACGCTTGCCAAGAAATATATAACGAAAAATGTTACCTCTTTACCCTCTGCAAACTCAATATCATACAAGAACGTTGCAAAGGTAAACATACAAACAACGGCGAAATAGGCGAGGTTAAAAACCGAGACCGACCTTTTCACCCATGGATTTGAAAGAAAATCCGACATTTTGCTACCTCTTTTCAGGAATATATATTTTTAGTCTAACTTATATAATAAACGATATTGCAAAAAAAATCAAGAGCTTTTTCAAGATTTACTGAAAAATAAGAAAAAAATCACAGAAAGATACAGTATATCACAAGCACTGCACAAACTCGGCTATAAGGCTGTTTGAGACAAGAAAGCCCTTGGGAGTGAGACTGAGTGTGTCTTCTGTAAGCCTGCAAAGACCATATTTTTCATACAACTTTGCTTTCTGCGCTATCATTTCAGCATTTTCACCGAGCTTATCAAGCCTGATACCCTTTGCAAGACGCAGACCAAACATCACATATTCCTCGGTCAGATCAGGATTTTCGTCTTCTGTTACCTCAGCTTGCAGTTCGCCTGAAACGAAGCTGCCTACATCTTTCGGACAAAAATATCTTTTGCCGCCGAAGAACGAATGGGCTGAAGCGCCTATCCCGATATAGCTTTCCCCTGTCCAGTATTTGAGATTATGCCTTGATTCAAAGCCGGGCTTTGCGAAGTTGGATATTTCGTACTGTTCAAAGCCTGCATCTGCGAGCTTTTGCACAGTTTTCAGATACATCTCACTCATCAGGTCGTCATCTGCGGCTGCGCTTCTCACCTCATCGCAGTCATAGGGTGTTCCTTTTTCGATCTTGAGCATATACGCCGAGATATGCTGCAAAGGCAGGTTTATCAGCGCATCTATGCTGTTTTCAAGGCTTATGAGCGTTTGCTGCGCAGTACCGAGCATAATATCGCAGGAGATGTTCTCAAAGCCTGCTTTTACGGCATCATGCACCGCTTTTTCAGCTCTTTTGAAATCGTGCAGTCTGCCGAGCTTTTCAAGCTCTGTGTCGTTTGCGGACTGGACACCGAGAGAAAGTCTGTTTACGCCTGCTTCACGGTACTCGCTCAGTTTCCGCAGGTCTGCGGTGCAGGGATTGGCTTCAAGCGTTATCTCAGGGTCGTGGACATCAAAACTGTCACCGACTGCATCGAGTATGGCTTTTACCTGTGATGAATAAAGAAGCGACGGAGTACCGCCGCCGAAATATATACTGTCTATGCTGATCCCCTGAGGCGCAAAATGCCTGATGTTGCGCACAAGAGCGCTTACGTAGTCCTCACACAGCTTTTTGCTGTAAGGCAGCGAATAGAAGTCGCAGTAGGGGCATTTCCTTGCGCAGAAAGGGATATGGATATAAAGTCCTGTCATAGCTCTTTATCCTTTGTGTCGTCAAATGCGTTTTCGATATAGCCGCCTGCTTTCTCGCTGTTTGAGCGGAATTTCTCAAAAGCCTTTTTAAAGCCTGCTCTTGCGATCCAGACAAGATACATAAGCAGGAAAATAAGCAGTATCCTCAGAATGAACCTGAGCTGTTCTCCGAAAGCAAGCTGAAAATACTTTGAACGCTTTTCAAGCAAGCCCTTGACCCAGGGGTGAATAATAATAAACATTGGTATCGCAAGAACGGAGCTGTAAGCCACCGTACAGGTCATTCCGAGCATTGCGTCCTTTGCAGGAAGAGATGAGAACTTGACTCCTGCGGTCAGTATGTATACCGCAAAGAATATCAGCGCAAGATCCTTTGAGACGTTGGCATACATCTCATAGATCAGCGGTATAACTGCACTTCCGCAAATGCCGAAGATAAGGGAATATTTCATTGACCTTTTCATGCTGTCCATGATCGCATCTCCCGCATAATCGTTTTTTTTCAGATGACCTTTCTTATCACAAGGATCATGAATATCACATTCACAAGACTGAAGAGCAGCGCAAAGACCTTGACGGTCATCACATACATCTGAGTAGGATAAACTCTGCTTCGGTCGATGCCTTTCATCTTTGCTGTCCACGCCGTAAGGCTGAACCACCTGAAAAATCCGCCCTTGAAAAAGACTGCGGCTGCGACTGCCAGATCGCACAGCGGGAAAATCAGCGTTAATGAATAGTAGGACTTGATGTCCACCAATTCCTGCGGAGCTTTGAAATAAATGAACAAAAGTACTCCGCCACAGCACAAAAGCACCGTTGCGAGCAGGATATCAGTTATCTTCGGTCTGAGCATCTCCTGCATGGAGTTGTCAAACTCCTTGTTCTTTTTTTGTTTACTCATACTTTTCCCTTTCCGTTTCTTTTGAACTATGTATTTTAAAAATGAGTCTGATCCTTTATGATGCTATTCAAACCCTAAAGGGTTTGAGGAAAGAAAGCACGAACTACTCAAAGGGCAGCCCTCTCTTTCAGGGCATGCCCTCTTTCAAAACAGTCCACCGGACTGTTTTGAAATTCACCTGTGCCGAGCGCAAAACGGCGCAGGAGCGTTTCGCCGTCTGCGGACGGCGACAAGGGCGCTGCTCCTTGCTACTGTCCTTCGGACAGTTGGCAAGACCTTTTTTTCCGAGAAAAAGGCTTGGCAAAAAAACCTGTTATTATTTATCAATCATCGAGCTTCAGCACCGACATAAACGCCTCCTGTGGCACCGATACTGATCCAAGCTGGCGCATACGTTTTTTGCCCTCTTTCTGCTTTTCGAGCAGTTTCTTCTTTCGGGTTATATCGCCGCCGTAGCACTTTGCAAGGACGTCCTTGCGCAGAGCCTTGATGGTTTCTCTTGCGATTATCTTTCCGCCGATAGCCGCCTGAACAGGTACTTCAAACAGCTGACGGGGTATATTCTCTTTCAGCTTTTCGGTAAGTCTTCTGCCACGGGAGTAAGCTTTTTCTTCGTGGACAATGAACGAAAGTGCATCGACGACCTCGCCGTTGAGCAGGACATCGAGCTTGACGAGCTTGGACGGCTCGTAGCCTTTCATCTCGTAGTCAAACGATGCGTAGCCCTTGGTCTTTGACTTGAGCGCATCGAAAAAGTCATAGACTATCTCGTTGAGCGGCAGGATATAGTGCAGGTCTACCCTGTTGGTGTCGATGTACTTCATATCCTTGAACGTTCCACGCCTGTCCTGACAAAGCTCCATTATGTTGCCGACATACTCGCTCGGTGTGTAGATGTGAGCGTTTACCACTGGCTCCTGCGCCGATGCGATAAGACCTGGATCGGGATAGTTTGTCGGGTTGTATATCATTATAGTCTCGCCGCTTGTGAGTGTGACTTTATAGGTTACGCTCGGCGCGGTAGTGATAAGGTCAAGATTATACTCTCTTTCAAGGCGCTCCTGTATTATCTCCATATGCAGAAGCCCTAAGAATCCGCATCTGAAACCAAAGCCGAGCGCTACCGACGTTTCAGGCTCAAAGGAAAGCGAGGCATCGTTTAACAGGAGCTTGTCGAGCGCATCACGCAGGTCGCCGTACTTTGCACCGTCAGCGGGATAGATTCCGCAGTATACCATAGGGTTGACTTTCTTATATCCGGGGAGCGCTTCGGCGCACGGGTTTTCGGCATTTGTGACCGTGTCGCCCACACGGGTGTCGCCGATGTCCTTGATAGATGCGGCGATATATCCAACATCACCTGCGTGCAGTTCGCCCACGGGAACGAGGTCCTTTGCGCCCATATAGCCTATCTCGACCGTCTGGAACTCTGCACCCGTAGCCATAAGACGAATGGTATCGCCCACTTTGATATGACCGTCTTTTACTCGGCAATAGATGATAACGCCTTTGTACTGGTCATAGTAGCTGTCGAAAATAAGCGCTTTAAGCGGCGCTTCATCGTCGCCTTTCGGGCAGGGTATATCGGTAACGATGCGTTCAAGCACCTCTTTGATGTTAGTACCCATTTTTGCGGAGATGCGTGGAGCATCCATTGCGGGTATGCCGATAATGTTCTCGACCTCGTTGCAGGCTCTTTCAGGGTCTGCACTGGGCAGATCTATCTTGTTGATGACAGGCACAACTTCAAGGTCGTTCTCTATCGCAAGGTAGGTATTGGCAAGCGTCTGCGCCTCGATTCCCTGCGATGCGTCAACGATAAGGATAGCTCCCTCACAGGCAACGAGCGAACGGGAAACTTCATAGTTGAAGTCAACGTGACCAGGAGTGTCGATGAGATTGAAGATATAGTCCTCGCCGTCGTCGGCATGATATTTCAGCCTTACGGCTCTTGCCTTTATCGTTATTCCACGCTCACGCTCGATGTCCATATTATCAAGCAGCTGGTCTTCCATTTCTCTCAGCTCGACCGAGTCGGTCAGCTCAAGTATCCTGTCTGCAAGAGTGGACTTACCGTGATCTATATGTGCGATTATACAAAAATTTCTTATCTTGTTCTGATCCATTGAAACTTTCCTTTCAAATGTTTAAGCGCAATTCTCCATAATAGGATATTATACCATATCATCGGAGCATTGTCAAACTCTTTTGGATAAGGGCGATGATGTCGGATATAGCTGCTATTTGATTTGGAAACCCTTCTGAAATGATTCTTTCCTGAACTCTCTTTAAGACTCTTACACATTTTCGGCGGTCGGGAGAGTATCTCCCAACCGCCGAAAATCTATAAAAGGTTTCTGAAAGGGGTTTGGGGAGAACTCTTCTCAAAAAGAGTTCTCCCCAATTAAATCGCAGTTATTTCCAGTATTATCGCTCTTCGCCCATAAAGAACAGGGCGATAGTTCCGGGTCCTGAATGTGAGCCGATGACGGTACCTGTATAACACAGCCTAACATCAGTCTGTTTGCCGAAGCGTTCTTTTACGAGCTTTTCGACATACTCTGCATCTTCTCTTGCATCGCCGTGGCATATCATTACAACGGGGTTTTCCCAGCCGCCGACTCTTTCCTGCATCATATCCACGAGCTTTTCAAGCGAATGCTTTCTGCCTCTGACCTTTCCCAGCGGGATAAGGTGTCCGTCATTATCAACGTGCAGAAGCGGCTTTATTCCAAGAAGAGTGCCTGCAAATGCGGCGGTAGCGCTGACTCTTCCGCCACGGCGCAGGAATTTCAAATCATCGACCGTGAAAACATGGCACAGGTGGAGCTTGGTCGCTTCGAGCCATTTTGCGAGGTTATCAATATCCATTCCGCTTTTTTTCTTCTCATCAGCCTTATACAGAAGCAGTCCCTCGCCTGTTGATGCGCAAAGCGAATCTATGCAGATTATCTTTGCATCGGGGTACTTTTCAAGCAGATTATCCCTTGCGATGCAGGAACTGTTGTAGCTTCCGCTGAGACCCGACGAAAAACCAAGATACAGCACATCAAAGCCGGCAAGTATTTCCTTTTCAAAGGCTTCTTCATATGTAGAGGGACCTATCTGCGCCGTTTTGGACACAGCTCCCTCTCTGAGTTTTTTATAGAAAGCCTCCATTGAGATCTCGCCGTCAGCATAATTCTTACCGTTCATTTCAAACGTCAGTTTTACTATGCTGACATCCATATCCCTGAGTATCTCTTCGGACAGGTCTGCGGTAGAATCCGAATAGAGTTTATATGGTCTTTCCGCCATTACAAACACACTCCCACACCAATTTAGACAATACATTTAGTTTATTATAACACAAGTGCAGTGCATTTGTAAATTGTTTGACAGATGCATTTGTAAATTTTTTGTTAACTCAGGCAATAGAGACTGCTGAACGGACGGAAAAGCTGTTTTTATCAGTCTCAAGGAAAAGCAGCTTATCGCAGCCGCAGAGCATTTTTTCGCTGATGAGGTCTTCGATATGGTTGCAGATCAGCTTGCGAACATCTCTTGCAGAGCCTTTTTCAGAAAAGACTTTTCTGGCAGCAAGCTTTGGCACCTGCTTTGAATATGCAAAGCTGTAACCAAGCTGAGATAGCTTGCTGCTCAGGGCATCAAGTTCGATCACGGCTATTTTTTCAAGGCTCTTTTCGTCGAGGCTGTTAAAGACTATGGTTTTGTCTATCCTGCCGAGAAGCTCGGGAGACATGAATTTTTTCAGTTCAGCTGTGAATGTTTTTTCAAGCTCGCTGCGGCTTTTGGAAGCCTGCTGTGCAAAGCCTACCGTCTTTTTCTCGGAAAGCACCTTTGCGCCGATATTAGAGGTCATTATTATTATCACATTTGAAAAGCTGACTTTTCTGCCGCTTGTATCGGTCAGCGTGCCTTCTTCGAGTATTTGCAGCAGGATATTGAAGATGTCGGGGTGGGCTTTTTCTATCTCATCAAGCAGCAGCACGCAGTAAGGCATATTCCTCACCTGCTCGGTGAGCTGTCCGCCCTGCTCGCAGCCGACATATCCAGGCGGAGAACCTATCAGCCTCGAAACGCTGTGGCGCTCCATGAATTCAGACATATCAAAGCGGATAATTGCGTCGTCACGGCTGAAGAACTCCTTTGCGAGCTGCTTGGCAAGCAGGCTCTTGCCGACACCTGTTTCTCCGAGAAAAACAAAGCTGCCTATCGGGCGCTCGCTGCTTTTGAGTCCTGCACGGCATCTTCTGACTGCATGGCACAGCTCGCTTACAGCATCGCTCTGACCTATTACTTTTGCGGAAAGCTTTTTTTCAAGGCTTTCAAGGCGCTGGGAGTCGCTTTGCGCAAGGGCATGGCAGTCGATACCCGTCCAGCGAGAGACAACGTCTTCGACACTTGAACTAGTGACGCAGGGATTTTTCCCCGATGAAGACGAGGTCACTATGCTGAGGTACTTCTCTCTGTTGATCTTTCCGCTGATATAATCGTCAAACGCTGTATTATCGGCACTTGCTGCCGAACGCTCCTTTGAAGCGATGACGGTGCAGGCGCAGGCTTCATCGAGAATGTCTATGGCTTTGTCGGGGAAGAACCTGCCTGTGACATACCGCCCTGCAAGGTCGGCGGCATGGGTTATGACTTCATCGGGTATGGTCACGCCGTGATGCTGCTCATAGCGCTTTTTCAAGCCTCTCAGTATCTCGCAGGTCTGCTGCTGTGAAGGCTCGGAGATGATGACTTTCTGGAATCTTCGCTCCATTGCGCTGTCCTTTTCGACGGTACTGCGGTACTCGTCAAAGGTAGTTGCACCTATCACCTGCAAGCCTCTGCGGGCAAGCTGCGGCTTGAGGATATTGGCTGCGTCGATAGCTCCCTCGGCTGCGCCTGCGCCCATGATATTGTGCAGCTCGTCGATGAAAAGGATACAGTTGCCTGCTTTCTCAGCTTCGCTGAGGCAGTCTCTGAGCCTTTCCTCAAAGTCTCCCCTGTACTTTGCGCCTGCGAGCAGCAGCGTGAGGTCAAGGGCAAAGATGCGCTTATCGCTCAGCATATCAGGGACTTCGCCTTTCATTATCCTTACGGCAAGACCCTCGACTATGGCGGTCTTGCCAACTCCCGCTTCGCCGACAAGGCAGGGATTGTTCTTTGTTCTGCGGCAGAGTATCTCCATGATGCGCTGGGTTTCGCTCTCACGACAAAGGACAGGGTCAAATTCGGCACAGGTACGCTGCTTTGTAAGCTCCCTGCCGAACTTTTCGAGCGCTTTGAGCTTGACGGCAGACTGAGAAGCGCTTGCCTGCGGGAACTTGTTTGAGGTACATTCACGGCAGACATGCTCGGGCTTGACACCGCTTGCCTGAAGTATCCTGTATGCGCTGCAATAGCGGTTTGAAGCCATTGCCGCAAGGATGTATTCTGTACCCGTTTTTGTTTCGCCGCATATCTTTGATGTTCTGACAGCTCCCTCTGCTGCATTGCGTGCATTGACGGTCATATCGGCTATCCCGACACGGCAGGGAGTCCCCTTACCGATAGCTTTTACTATCTCCCTTTCGATCATATTCGGAAGCAGACCGAAACGCATCAGCACTGCGCTTGCGGCGCTTCTGTCAAGGCTGCCTGCGGCAAGCAGCAGATGCTCCGTGCCGACATAGGTATGACCCATTGAGCCTGCAAGACTGACCGCAAGCTTGATAAGGCGCTGCGCTTCTTTCGTAAAGGGTTCGGTATCAAGCCAGTTATGTTCCATACAACACACTCCTATCATGTTTTGTCTTCAACAAGTATTGACAGCTCAATAGCAATGTATGCACAGGACAAAATGTGATTTCATACTATTTTTGAGCAAAGCTCGTCACGGCTTGACAGTGTTTGCGAATGGTGTTATAATTGCTCGTGTACGGGGTAAGTACGAAGAAAAAATGAGATAATAGGAGAAGGAATAAATGTTTGTATTTGAATCCTATGATGGTGCTGTCAGCCTTTTCAGGCAGCTCAATTATATCGGGCAGAGCAACTGTATTTTCTATGCCACCACTGCCGTGCCGACTTCAGCATTTATGTTCGGCGCTGTGGGCGGACTGGTTGCGGGCGCAGCAAACGCTGCCAACAACAGAAACTGGGCAGCTTATCTGCTCAACGTCAATGAAATGGGTTTTGGCATACTTCCGTTTGAAAGCACAAAGGGACTCGGGATAAAGGTCGAAGACCTCGCTCCGAGATTTGACCAGTTCTTCTATATCCCCTATCAGCAGCTTGCATCGGTCACTGTAAAAAGGTACTCGATAGGCTCGTCGATAAAGCGTCTTATCATCGAGATAACCAACGCACCGAAATTTGATCTGCTGGTGCAGGTAAAGCAGAATAAAATGCCGTATCACGAGAGCTGTTTCAAGGCGTTCTGCGATTTTTACGGTAAGAAATGATAAGCTCCTATGCACGCATCTGTCTGTTGCAGACAGGTGCGTTTTTTTGTAACACAAAATCCGCACGGTCATATAATGTAGCATAAGACGCACAGCAAAGCGTCTTAAATACTGACAAAGGAGATTCTCATTATGTGTGGAAATAACGGCTGCTGGTGGATCATCATCCTCGTTCTCATCATCGCTTGCTGCGGCGGATGCGGCTGCGGAAACAACAACGGCAACGGCTGCGGCTGTGGCTGCAACTGACCTGAAATGAAAAAAGGAGCGCCGAAAGGCTCTCCTTTACATATATTTCGATAAATCAGAATTTATATTATTATACAAGTGTGTGTCCGAAGGGGTTTGGGGGCGATCGGAAAGCCCCCAAAACAAGAGCTTAACATTTGATGTTCAAGCCGCCTTTTCGCAGGCGGCTTGAGGCGGCTGGCGTTACCACGAGGCAGGGAAAGCCCTCTCTTACAGGGCTTTCCCTCTGCCAAAACAGTCCACTGGACTG
>CAMZIK010000016.1 GCA_947307175.1 uncultured Clostridia bacterium | reverse complement strand
CTCTCATTCGTTTCAGAGATTTCGCCATATCCATAAGTGAGACTGCTGCATTTTTATAGCACTCGCAAATGTGCTGATGCGTTACTATCGCATTTCTGAGGTTCAAATTCAGGCTGATTTCCTGCATTCTTCATCTTTCCTTTCTGCTTTATACTTTTTAGGGGATTTTATAAACTTTGCAAACTCTTTTTCAAATGCTTTGACTTCCTCTGCCTTTTTGTTTTCCCATTCGTTCTTAAAACCGTGGCACTGAATGAGTCTCCTTTCTCCTTCGTCTATCTCAATGGTGTAGTAAGGCTTTTCAGGCTCGTTTTTGTGACGCAAAAACAGAATAGTTGTTTTTCCTTGAATATGCCTGCTTGCATATCCGCCGACGCAGTGCTGCAAGATGCGTCCTTCGTCGATGATCTCGCTTGCGAGTTTGGGAACAACTATAGTAAGATCGCCGTACTCGAAGGCGTACTTTTTGCACAGCTTTTTATAACGCTCGGGATAGCCGTATTTCAGTGCTTCCCTTTCCGCTTCTTTCTTCTCCGCCTCGGCTCTGACTATCTGCCAGTTGGCGACTGCGTCATCGTGGGCTTGCTGAATATCTCGTGGATAAAGGATATTGCTTTGTGCGAGGTCATATCCGCACTTCTGAGCGTGATCGAGATAGTCAAGATAAGTCCGTTCACCTTTCCATGTTCCGTTCTTTTGCTGTCGTTTCTTATAGTTCCAAAGCATCTTAATGTCTATGATCTTCATTATTTCTTTGTAGTTATAGTCATAATTCATAAGATTGCACTCGTATTGACATAAATCAAAAGAAAGCTTTTCACCTTTCTTTTTATGTCTTGCAAAGACTTCAAGCGTTTTAAGCGAATATGCTTTGTTGCTTCTCTGTTCAAATTCTTTCAGCTCATTCAGAGAGATTTTCAAGAAGTCTTTCGGTTTCTTTGCCTTCCAGTTCACGATGTCAAGGTACGAGATGTCATAGCAAAGCCTATCCTGAACGATCCTTTGTATCGTTGTGCTTTTTGACTTTGCTGCAATCTCGGCTATCGGATAGAGTGAACATAGGTTCAGCCATTCTACAAGACGATCACTCAATGCTAACGGCAGTGCTTTCGCATAGTATTTCAGATGCGTTTTAAACAGCAGTTCTTTGTTGAGAATGATCTTGTCGGCTGGCTTGTACATTGTCGCAGAAAACGCCTGTGGTATTTTCTTTTTGACTATGGTGTAGATCCACTTGATCTTGTTGTCATGATATGAATACTGCCTGCGATAGACTCTGCATTCGCCGGGTTTGAACACGTATATTTTTAAAACATCACACTCAAGGTCAGGCTGACGAAGAAAATCTTTTCCGCATATCCTGAGCCTGTTGTACCAGTTTCGATAATCACCATTGTAGCGCTTTCCTGCGTTCAGGCAAATTGCATAAACTATGTCTTTTGTTTTGTGCTTTTTGAATAAAACAAAGTTTATAGTCTCGGTCTTATCTTTCTGTGAGAAGCCTGCTGCTATCGCTGTTGCTGTGGTTCTGCAATGCAGGCAGATTTCGGGAGTCTTGTGATATAATGTCGTGTTGACAATAAAACTGCGGTTGCAGGCTGTGCAGAAGCATTCAGTCTCGTTTTTGCTGATTTTGTGGTAAAATATATACGGCTGAAAAAAGGTGTTCATCTGCCGTATCTCTTTTTCTGTGATGTTTGGAAGACCGAGCAGGTCCTTCTTTTTCTGCTCGGTGATGTTCGATGCTGCGACATCGGGAATATCTATAAGCAGCGTCTGGGACTGGTCGGGCTTATCTGCGTCTTTCCACATTTTCGCTCAGCCTCCCTTAACCAAACAAATCGTCAAAGGACAGGTCGAGGCTTGTGCGCTCGGTCTTATTCTCTCTCACTGATCCGCAAAGATCTATCGTCATATGAAACTCGATCTTTGCACCAGCAAAGAAAAATTCGACAGCTGCCTGATAGACCTCAAAGTCTGATACGCCGGTCCTGCTGCCTATGTACTTGCAAACTTTTTCAAACATTTCTTTCATCGTTCCACCCTGAACGACAGCCTGTGCGAATTCATCGTACCGATTAATAAAGCCTTCCAGTACCTCTACGGTCTTTGACCTTATGATGCTGCAACATCTATTCGTAACCTTGGGATCTTCTTTGACCTTTTCCAAAGCCTGCTGTGTATATTCATTCATTTTCATAGTCCTCCTTAGCATTTTCAAAGAGACAGTTTGCGGATCGCAGGTTCAAGCCTGCTTGCTGACATTCCCTGCAAGGCATATTTACATTGCAGCCTGTGACAGCGTTCCCGCCTGTCTGCTTCAAATAGCTCTGCACGTTCCGGCGGAGCTTGGTACTGACCGCCGACGAGAATCTGTTCGCTGCGAGTATCGGGTTTCGGCGCTGATGATCTGCGAGATCTGCGGTGACCTCGACACCGTCAACGGCGATGATGTACTCACCGTTCTTCCGATCGAGGGTCACGCCCTCAAAGCTGTACATCGTCGGTTTCCTCGCTGTTTTCTATCAAAGCTTTAAACACTTTCAAATACTTGTTGACTATTCCTTTTTCCTGACGCAGTTCTAATATGAAACCTACCCTTATGAATCCGTAAGAGACTGCAACGACTCTACTGCCGTCTGAGCATACATATTCGTTGTATATCGCATCAGCATCGAAAGGCTTTAAGAATGCGCCGTTTACTGCTATGGCTCTGTTTGTTGCGCTATTGAAAAAGAACGCAGCTGATTTACCGTTCCCCACTACCTGAAAGTCGATTGGCGTAATTAGACCGGTATGCGTCATTTCTGTTTCTCTTATAGGAAAACTGTTGTTAGTGATTGCAAATGTGCAGGAATCAGCCTGCTTATCAGTGAATCCGAGAACATTTGCTATCTCTTCCTCTGACTCACAGTGCGGGAATTTCCCCATGTTGTAAAAGGCTGCATAATTGCCGAGCCAGCTGCTATCATTGACATTCTGATATAGGCTTATATTTCTGCTCTTGCTTATAATAGCTATTGCTTTCTTCTTGTTCATTTTTCTTCCTCCCTAAGAGCTGTGCATACCTCGTGATACAACTTGCCGAGATCCCATGCGTGCTGCTGTCCTTCGGTAAGCCTTTTGTAGATAAGGCTCAGTTCTTTCTTCGTGTTAACAAGTGCCGCTTGACATTTATCGGCATCTATGATATGATTAGACATAGAAACAGTATCACTAACATCTGTTTTCGCATCCACTGAGTCTGGAACTGTGTCCGCAGTTTCAGGCTCTTTTTCTTTTGGCTTTTCCTCGATAGGCACTTTGCCCTTGGATTTGAGCAGCTGCCTGATCTCTGCATGGGAGCAGTGCGTTTTGCGTCCAATCTCCTTGACGGTCAGCCCTTTGTCGTGGAATGCCTCAATCTGCTTGTTTTTCAACAGTGATAATGCCATTGTTATCTACCTCCTTCTAAGTACGAACTCTTCCCCGTCCAGTTCCTTGATCAGAACCATCGGATGCTGGGCGGTCTGCTTCCAGTTCTCGATCTCACGGCGGTATTTTTCTTCGGCTTTCTCTTCGGCGATCTCTCGCTCAGATTCAGCGACCCAACCATAGATATACAGCAGGACTGCAAAGATAATGGCGAAGCATACCGCATACTTAATCAATGTTATCATTTGGATTCCTCCTCATCTCCGAGCATAAAACGCAGAAAAGCTCTGCGTGGTATCCGAACTCTGCACCCGATTTTAGATATAGGGAATCCGAAGCTGTTAACTCCGTCGGCTATGTCCTGCTTGACCTGCACATTGATGTTATATGGTGCACAGCCCAGCACCTCAGCTATGTCGCTGGGCGTGAGCATCTCCTTTGTGCTGCTCTGGATCTCTTTAATAGTCATAATTCAGACCTCCTTTTCTTCTATTATCTCTGCGTTCTCGGCGGCGTAGGCTATCAGCTGGTGAATCAGCTTGACTTTGGTGATACCCTCTCTGCAGCCGAAGCCGACCAGCTCGATGGTGATTCTATACATCTTTTTCACTCCTTTCAACCAGTGATTACTGTACAAGCTCTTCGGCGGTAGTCTTAAGAACCTTTGCTATCTCGACAACGGTTATAGCATTTGGTACCTGAATGCCGCTCTCGTACTTGGCGATCTGTGGCTGGGCGATGCCGACAGCCTTCGCAAGCTCACCCTGTGTAAGACCTCTTTCCTCTCGCTTATCACGAAGATTTTTTGCAAATGACATACTCTTTTGCTCCTTTCATTAAAAATACTATTGGTATTGACTGTGTGGTAAAAAAAGTGTATAATGAATTTGTCAGATAGATTATACACTTTTGGAAGGAGAAACAACTATGAACATATCAGCTGATGATAAATTGATCATCAATAAGGCATGGGATTTCGTCAAAAACAATAAGACAAAACTAATATCTGAAAAAAGACTGATTGATTTGAGAAACCGTGCTGCCATTGCGGTAGATTCAATAAATCAAAACAATAAGCAGATAGCAATCAGTGAAGCTCATAGCATTTTTTCAGTTTTATCAATTTATGCTAATGAAGCATCAAAGAATGTTCTGATTTCCGACAGAGCTTCGATTGAGAAAGCTTACGAACTCGCTCAACGCTTCTATGGATTATTAGATGAATCGGGTATTTTTGATGATAGTCTCCATATGTAATCTTAATTACACGGTCGTCATTCAGGTTAACTTTTAAATGTTTCATAGTTTTTCCTTTCACCTATTTTCACCAAGGGGTTTTTGTACCCTTTTGAATACCACGAGTATATTATATCCTAATATTATAGGATTGTCAATATGAAATCCTATAATTATCGGAGTTTTTACATTTTACATAATTTAAAGGAGGGATTTTTATGTATAATCCACAAATGACAGTAGATAGAATTAAAAAGTTGAGAACTGATAAAGGCATATCATCTAACGAGCTAAATGAACGCTGCGAGTTGAACAAAAATACAATAAAAACATCAGGCTCAAGTAAAAATGGACTAAGTGCAAAGCTGCTTTGTTCTATTTCTGATTGTCTCGAATGTTCGGTAGACTATCTTCTCGGTCGAGATTCTTTTGCAGCAAAAAAAAGTCCTCCATCTGAAATGACAGAGAACGAGTATGAAATGCTTAAGGCATTTAAAGATTTAACGCCTACTCAGCAAGGTAAGCTTATAGAGCGTGCCATAATAATGAGCGAGCAAAACGAAGCAGAGTTCCAGAGGAAAGAGAGCGTATAATTTGGACATAAGGAGAAAAAATATGGGATTTATGGATAAACTAAAAGGTTTATTTAAGCCTGCTGAAACTAATCTTACTCGTGATTCAAGTGAGTTTGATAACGAGCTATCTGCGATTCCGAGGGTTTCAATCAACTACAATCACAGATTTCTTAAG
Organism: uncultured Clostridia bacterium; assembly: GCA_947307175.1. Lineage (GTDB taxonomy): Bacteria > Bacillota > Clostridia > Oscillospirales > Ruminococcaceae > Hominimerdicola. The sequence goes on along the minus strand of CAMZIK010000016.1, from coordinate 35,240 downwards.
ACTAATTTTGTTAAAGAAATGCCAAAAGTTAGTTTTAGCCGTCCCCGAAAGAATACAAAATACAGCGGATACGGAAACTTCGTTGTTATTGATACCGAAACTACGGGCATACATATTTCAAATGAAATCATAGAGATCTCAGCAATAAAGTATGAGGCATTCAAACCGGTATCTGCTTTTACTACCCTTATCAGACCAAAGAACGAAATACCACCAGAAGTATCACAAATAACAAACATAACAAATGATATGGTTAAAGACTCGCCGTCTATATTTCAAGTAATGCCTGCTTTTATTGAGTATGTTGGCGAGAACGATATTGTCGGACACAATCTTCTTTTTGACCTTGAATACGTATATAAATACGGTTTTAAGTTCCAAGAACAAAAAAGAAGATGCTTTGATACTCTTGATATGTCAAGAAGTGTTATCAAGAATACAAAAGACCATAAACTTACTACTATGTGCGATTACTATGGAATCATTAGAAACGATGCTCACCGCTCTTTGTCAGATTGCTTTGCAACCGCAAAACTGTATATAAATCTTCTTGATGGTTATTCGTTACAAAAGTAGCTATACTGCTAATAATACAAAAAAATCCCACCATATAGGTGGGAGGAAGGAGAATAAAAATGGGCAATTTCAATCTTATTGGTGCTTTTTTGAGCTTAACAAGTTTTATTCTCACTATTATAAGTAACTTGTGTATTTCCTTAAAGGTTATTATTTCTCTATCTATATTATCAATACTATTGATTGTAAAGCTAATCCAGGTCTCCTTATCAAAAAGGAAATCAAATAAGGAACTTGATGCTCTTAAAGAAAAGCATCAGAATCTTAAAGTGCAATACACGAAGACTGCAACAAAGCTAAATCAAATGAACAAGTATTGGGATTATCTCCAACAATCCTATTTATCTGTTATTAACTCCTCAGAGGAAGAGAGATTTAAGAACGCATATGATTTGTATTTAAAATATACAAACAGCATTTATTTTAATAAGGAGGATCAATTATGAAAGAAATCAAAGTTATCAGAATATTGGACGGGGCATCAATAATAATCAATGCTGGTGAAAAAGTCGGAATTGGTACCGGAGATATGTTCTTAATTACTGCCAATAGTTAGCCGATAATCGATCCGTTCACAAAAGAAAATATTGGCTCTATAAAACAATTTAAAGCCAAGATAGAAGCAACACAAGTTTATGAAAAAATGTCAGTTTGTCAAAATGCAGATCGAACCAAATCTTTAGCTGCTGTTGCACAATTATTAACTTCTGAAAAGAGAGAACCATTAAATATAGATCCATCTGATATACCTTCTGATTACGACTATTCAGCTCCTATAAAAATCGGAGACATAGTTGAGAGGATCGAATAGAGCATTAGATTTCTGTTAGTTCTCTCAGTTTGTTCTGAGAATTCTGCTGTCTCTTCTTATACTCATTATATGCCTCAACCGAAACATCTTTTTCAAACAGCAGTTTTCCTTCCATACTAAAATATCTGAGGAACATATGCTTTGAAGAAGTAGGCAAAGTGTTGTTATCAACCTCTTCAAATGTGCTTACCACAATCACTTTTTCAATTCTAACTTTCATGCTTTTGATTTCTTGCTGAAGCGTGTTAAGTTCGGGACTCGTTCCTTCGGGATACATTTCTGTTTTCATTTTTATTACCTCCAAAAATATACTCGGGTTATATGCCCTAAGTATATTTATAGCCTATATTTTTAGGATTGTCAATATTATTTTCCTATAATAGCTTGACATTCCTATTTTTTTATGATAGAATACAATTATACCGAGAGTATATTATTACATTTGCACAAAGATTTTGCAGTTGACTGCAAACGGGAGGTGATACTATGACGTGCATATCCTGCAAACGAGAGCTGCCCGATGATGCTGTGTTCTGCCTGTACTGCGGCAAGAAGCAAACAAAAACTAAGGCAGCCTACCACCGTCGTGGCAACGGACTTGGTTCTGCATACAAGTCACCTGCCGGAACCTGGGTCGCAGAAATAACGCTTGGATTTTACATCGAGAACGGCAAGAAAAAGAAAAAGAAGCAGCGAAAGTACGGTTTCAAAAACAAGCGTGATGCACTGTTGTATCTCGACAAGCTCCGAAGCAGCTCCACCGACCCGAAAAAGATCACATTTTCAGAGCTTTGGGAACTCTATCAACCAGAGCTTGAGGAGTTGAGCCAGTCAAAACAGACTGCATATAAAATAGCCTGGGATCGTATCGGTCCGCATTTAGGATACCGCCTGATCGCCGATGTGACAAGCGATGAGCTTCAGAAGATAGCAGACAAGACAGCTGCTACATACTATACCAGGCGTGACATCAAAACTGTACTCTCGCAGCTGTATAAGATTGCTCTGCGTGATGACCGTGTTGATAAGAACCGTGCGCAGTACATCAGACTGCCGCAGCTTGAAGCCGCAGAACGCGAAGTGTTCACCGATGACGAGATCAGCAAGCTCTGGCGTTCATTCAGATCAGCTCCGGATCATGTCACAGCAGCAGCGCTGACTATGCTGTACACGGGTATGCGTACCGGTGAAATTAAGGAACTTAAAGCCGGTAACATAGACCTTGAAGGTCACTTTATGACGGGCGGCGCAAAGACCGAAAAAGGCAGACGCAGAAAGATAATCATTCCCGACAAGATCGTTCCGGTGCTCGAATGGCTGCTGTCGTTCGGTACCGAAAAGCTTTTTCCGTTCGGGCGCAACTACCTTGCAGACAAGTGGCAGGAGAAAAGAGCCGAGCTGGGTATCCGTTCGGAGATCACCCTGTACTGTTGTCGGCACACATATATTACAAACCTGACAAAGCTCAACGCTTCACCGGCAATGCTGCAGGAGCTGGTCGGTCACGAGGACTACGAAACCACTTTGACATATACGCATTTGTCCGTAGCCGACAGGCTTGCTGTCGTGAACAAGCTCTGAGCGTACTCCCCTGTTTTTCCCCTGTATAGCTATAATAACAGCGTAAATGCGCCGTTAGTGTATGCTCTGCTAAGGGAGTAGGTCTGGAAACGGGCGCGAGAGTTCAAATCTCTCAATCCGCGTAGCATTTTAAAGCTCTCAGATGACGCTGATGCGTTGTTTGGGAGTTTTTCTTTTTGCACTGTTTTTCGTTTTGGGTACTGTCAGGGTGTTATGCACAAAAAAAGGCGCACATTTCTGCACGCCTTTAGTTTTAGTATTCAGTTACTTGCCTGCTTTTTCGATTATCCTTACAAGGTTATCAGGAACTGCACCGATACCGCCGAAAACGCTCAGCCTTGTTGCCTTCTTGTTTTTCAGGTATTCGATCTGGCTGTCCTGGAGCTTGTTGCCGTCTGCGAGGAACAGAGGCTCCTTGTTGACCGCTGCATAAACACCGCCTGCAAGTGCGTCAGGGAAATCAAGTCCCTTTGCTACGCATATTCCCGTTCCTGTGAGAACGCTTGCAAAAGTAGTGTTTACTGCAACGCAGGTCTCGTATCTGTTCGCTCCAGCAACTCTTGTGATAGTCTTGCCGACTTTAAGACCAAGAGCGTCGCCTGCCTGCTTCATCATATCGTTGTCGATAACGCCTTCGCCGCCGATAACGTAAGCATTCTTGACCTTGCCCTTTACGGATTTGAGGTAAGCCTCGGTATCTGGATTGAGCTTGCCCTTTGTCGTCAGATAGATTATCGGTGCGTTCTTTGTTGCTGCAACGCCGCCGACTGAAAGTGCATCTGCCGCATTGAGCGCCCAGACGAAGAATATCTCCTCTGGTGCTTTGTTCAGTTCGCCTGCGATAGCTGTTGCTGTGCCGAAACGGCTCTGTCCTGCGAGTCTCTTTACTGTCAGCTTGTTAGCTTTGAGCGTCTTTTCTACCTTTTTGCTGATAGCGCCTTCGCCGCCAAGGATGATCACCTTCTTAGCACCGAGCTTTTCGATAGCATTTGTGGTCTCTCTCGGAAGAGAATTTGTTGCTGCCAGCAGGATAGGAGCTTTGAGATCAGCTGCGAGAGGAACGCCTGCGAGTGCGTCTGCAAAGGTAAGTCCGTTTGCAAGAACTACTGTCTCTGCGCCGTTTGGGAAAGCAGCCTTAGCGATCTCCGCTGCCGTGCCGAATCTGTTGTCGCCTGCGATACGGTCAGCGACCTCTGCTGAGAACGTAAGGTTTGCCCAAGGCGAATAAATATCCTCAAGATCTTTCTGCGAGCATTCATATCTTGCTCTCAGTTCGATAGGTGTACCCTTCTTGAGCTTGCCGCCTGCCTTTTCGGCAAGATTCTGCAAGCCGATCTCCATATCGCCTGCTTTAACGATCCAGTCGCCCTGAAGTTCTGTCCATTCAGCTGCTCCCTTTAATCTTGCTTCAACTTTGAGCCAGATACGGCCCTGTGTACCGCTTGCCTGTGCCAGCTGCTTGCTGAGCTTATCGTCAACATCGAGCTTGAATCCGATAACGGGATAATTGCCAGATTCTTTATCTGTGTAATGCAGATTCGAGATAGCAGGAGCATCGAGGTCTTCTGCCTTGATAGGCTCTATCTTTTCAGCATCCTTGCCGACAGCTGCAACCTCAGACCAAGGTGAAGTGATGGTAGAATCATCTGCACCATCAGCATCCGGTCTTAAAGTAACCAGCCAGCGAACACGGGTATAGAGAGTGTGCTTTTTAAAGTCTATCTTTGCATACTTTTCGCCGTCTTCCGTGGTAACAAGCGAATACTGACCCTTTTTGAGAACGTCCTTCCAGCCCTTATAATCTCCTCCCGGTCCGTGGAATCCGTTCCATGTCGCATTTTCAGGGTCGTTTGCATTACCCATGCCCCTGAATATCCATTCGGTGTTAGTAATTTCGGGCGAATAGTTTGCTGAAGTATATGCCCAGTCGCCGAGGTGCTGTACATATGCACTGTCATATCCGCCTGTCGTCCAGTACTGATCGCATTTCCAGTCGTCCTGCGAGTCCAGAGACCAGTCGATCTGCGCTGTTATCCACGCATCCTGAAAGCCCAGCTTTTCCAGTTCCTTGATGACCTTGTCGTGCTCCAGCTCATCAGCCTTGCGTGATGCCCACTCGCTCATCTCCTCGCTCTGAGAATAGGCTATCTCGCAGGTGTTGAGCGAGTCATCTCCTTCAAGATACCTGATCACAACGTTTTTCGGCTCAGATATCGCGAACGGAAGATACTGGGGCTTCGGAACACCGCCCTCCGCAAATGCCGAAAGCGATAGAGCGCTCACCGTAAGCGCCGCCGCTGCGGCAAGTGAAACTATTCTTTTTCTCATACAATACCTCCTTGTCGGATAAATATAAAAAGCACGCCCCAAGGCTTTCGCACAGGGACATGCTCATCTACGAACAGCAAAAAAAAGGCATAGCGATGCTGTCCCTGCGCCTGAGTGTCTTAGCTAAGAGAACCAGCATACCGAGTCAGCCCTTTCTTTAACTTTTTACAAACAAATTATATCACAGTAAATAGTAATTGTCAACAATTTATTAATACATTCAGCGCCTTGCACAAAAATCAGGCTCTTTTTTTGGCATAAAAAAACCTTCCAAGCGCCTCAACTGTCCAAAAAAAGTTACCACAAAAGAAAAAATGTATGCTATACTCATGACAGTAAAACAGATCACGCAAAGGAGGTGCGCTCAATGTACAACGACGACGGCTTTGAGTTTTTCAACGGCGACATTCAGCAGCAGTATTTCAACTATTATATGTACACCGAAATGACGGACGAAGATCCATACGGGCTTTTTGAGGACGATGCACCGCAGCAGCGCCGGAGCAGTCCTTACCGCAGCGATGAGCATATGTATCCCCGTCAGGCAGACCGCCCGTATGAAAACAGATACCAGGGCGACAGCTCCTCGCAGCGCAGCGTCGGCTTTTCCACGCTGATACTCTGTCTCGCACTCATATTCTATATCGTACTTATAGTGATAATCATGTGCGATCTGATTTAGCTTTCCATCTCCTTATTTTTTTACACACTTCCTTTAGCAAGCAAGGACTTCCCTCTGTGGAAGCCCTTGTTTGTTTTGTTTTATATAAAAAATATGGCAAGTTTCGTGGCAAGTCTTTGCGATATGCCGTAGAATTTCATTTGCTTTTTGAGCTTGAACACTACGCTGCCCCGAGCCACACAAATGAAAAACCCTCGCCTTTTGCGGGCGAGGGCTTAGCGTGTTACACGCTGCGAGATGGAGATGAGGAGAATCGAACTCCTGTCCGAAAACCGATCCATGCGAATTTCTACGAGTTTAGTCTGTTATCCTGGGTCGCCCCGTTTCCCGCACGTTAAGCAAGCAGACACGCTTTTGCGCTTGATAGGCTGTAATACACTTACAGGTCACAGCCATCGCCTGTAAGCGTTCACCACTAGTCGACGCCTTTACCCGAGCCGTGGTACTCTCAGGCAAGACGGGCAGCTGCGCTTAGGCAGCCATTGCCAGTTCAAAATTATCGTTGTCGTCTAATTTTAAAACGTGTGCCGTTTTAAGAGTTTGCACAACTCTACTCGCTTATCACACTTCATGATCCCCGTCGAAACCTTTACATCCCCGTGCTTTTAGAGATCAGAACGCTTCGCTTTTAGAAGCAAGAGGCAAGATGTCGGGTAACAAACAAATGCTAAGAACCTACTGATTACGCTCTTTGAGCGTTCTTTCTATCTCCCGTGCGGCAGCCTTGTTAGCCATGTCCTCACGTTTGTCGTGCAGCTTTTTGCCCTTGCAAAGCCCAAGCTCCAGCTTTACCCTGCTGTCCTTGAAATACAGCGACAGCGGTATCAGCGTCAGGCCTTCCTGCTTTACCTTTCCCAGCAGCCGCATTATCTCACGCTTGTGAAGCAAAAGCCGCCTAACTCTCAGAGGGTCACGGTTGAAGATGTTGCCCTGCTCATACGGTGAAATGTGCATACCCTTTACCCACATCTCTCCACCATCGATACTGCACCAGCTGTCTTTGAGATTGACACCGCCATTACGGATAGACTTTACCTCTGTGCCGACCAGCTCTATGCCGCACTCGATGCTTTCAAGCACGAAATAGTCGTGGCGAGCCTTGCGGTTGTCGGCTATCTGCTTGGTGCCTTTCTTATTTACAGCCAATTTTCTCCCTCCCTCTTTAAGAGTATTTTATTATAGCACGCCTTGCGGTCTTTGTCAAGGGCTTTTTTGACGCTTTTTGCGATAAAAAGACCCCCACATAAAAATCGGTGAAGGTCAGATCATTTTTAGTCCATAGCAACTATCTCTTTGTAGAACTCTGCGTAGTCCTTTCTGCCTTCCTTTGTGAAAGCGATAGCAGTTCTCGGGTGCTGGTTGAGCAGACCCGTCATAAGATACTGCAAATCATAGCCCCAGATAGTACCGTCCTCACGCAGCTTGTTCATATGCTTCTCAATGAACTTGATAACAGGATATACCTTGTATTTCGGGTTCTTGAGGAATCCCAGCAGCAGCTCCATTGCGCAGTTGCCCGCACCTCTGCCCATTGCTGCGTATGTAGCATCGAGCCAGTCAACGCCGTCACCGACAGCCTCGATAGTGTTCGCAAAAGCAAGCTGCTGGTTGTTGTGTGCGTGTATGCCAATTTTCTTGTTGTACTTCTCGCCGTACTCGGTATAAAGAGCCGCAACTCTCTGCAGCTGCTCAGGATAGAGCGCACCGAAGCTGTCAACGATATAGATCACGTCTACCTCAGTTTTTCCGAGAATATCAAGCGCCGCCCTTACATCGCCTTCCTGTGCCGAGGAAATAGCCATGATGTTGCAGCTCACCTCATATCCCTTGCGCTTTGCGTCCTGTATCATATCCACAGCGGTAGGTATCTGGTTGAGGTATGTTGCTACCCGAATGAGATCAACAGGGCTTTCGCTTCTTGGCAGAATGTCCTGCTTGTAGTTGCATCTGCCCACATCAGCCATAATGGCAATTTTAAGGTCGGACTCGTTCTCGCCTACGATAGCTCTGATGTCGTCGTCCGAGCAGAACTTCCACTTGCCGAACTTTTCGGGATCAAACATCTCCTTGTCGCCACGGTAGCCGAACTCCATATAGTCAACGCCCGACTTGATATTTGTCTCGTAAAGGCAGCGCACAAAGTCATCGTCAAAGAAAAAGTCATTGACAAGGCCGCCATCTCTGAGTGTTGCGTCTACTACTTTGATACTGTCTCTGTAAGACAGAAGATTGGATATTTCTTTCATAATGCTCTCCTTACATTCAGATAAATAATTGAGTGAATGTAATTATAGCACACTAACTGATAATAGTCAACCATACAAAAACAATAAATACAAAGATTTAAGACGGGATTTACAAATCATCATTCATATCATTCATAGATTTTTTATTTCTCTGAGACGCCCATATAAATAAAACCAATGCAGTTATAAAAACAGCTATGAGGACAGCTATAAAAATGATTACTGGAAAACCAAGATTCACGAGCAGCGTACTTTTGACCGTTTCAGCATAGTTATTCATAACCAGCGTCAGTTTATTGCCATCGGCTTTGAACGCATATTGCTCATCGGCATCTACGACCTCAAATTCGTCTGTAACACCAAGAATATCGCCTTTTTCGTTTATATAGGCAGCTTTGAACTTTCCAAACCTGCTTTCGAGTTCACCTATATCCTCTGAAGGCTTGCCATTTTCCGCAGAGTCTCGCAGATACAGCAAACACTTTCTTTCAGTCTTGCGGTCATCATTGTCATAAGTGTTAAGATACAGCATTATTTTCCTGACATAGTTGGTACGGGCAGAAATGCTCACAAAACCGTCCTCATCAGTGTACTTTGCTATCTCGCTGTCTTTACTGATGACAGTATCCTTTTCTTCTTTATCTGCAAGATCATAATGTCCTTGCGTTGTTTTGTAGCGGGATATTTTCATTTTGACAGTGAAGTCTTGTTTTTCGCAAAGCAAGTCACTGGCGTTTGATGAGGGAACAAGTATCTCGATCATAGTTGTGCCTTCGGGTGCATTGTTTATGTCAAGAAGGATCTCCCTTGCATCAATTACACGGGCAAACGCAGGCATCGCACACCCGACCGCAATGATAAACGCAGACATCAGACATATCATCTTTTGATAAACTGACTTTTTCATATGCTTGTCCTCCTGTATACAATATACCATATTTTTCTTACATTGTCGTTACACTCAAATTACAATCCAAATACAGTATTAAATAGCTGCTCCTATATTTTCACTCTTTTTAATTGATCCGTTCACAGAAAATTAATCTATTGACACACATAATCATCACAATATTATTGTACAATTCATTTGTGTGTTTTTTATGTAAAAGAAAAAACTGATTAGGGAAAGGAAAAATGTAATGCTAAAAAAGATCTCTGCAATGCTCGTGGCTCTGACCCTGAGCGTGTGCGTATTCACAAGCTGCGGCAAGTCAAGTTCAAGCGATGCCGAAAGCAGCTCCTCTTCAAGCTCTGCAAGCGAGTCGGACAGCTCATCTGACAGTTCAGACAGCTCTTCCGATGCTTCCGCTTCACAGGCAGACTCATCAGATGCTTCAAGCAATAACGATTCCTCAGGCGTTTCCGAAGTGACCGCAAAGGATCCTTCGCTCACTATCGACGGCAAGAAGATAGACATAGATAATTTTACTATGTGTACTATCGACGGCGTTGACATCGACTTTATGACGTTCAGATATTTCTACTTTGAAACTATCAATCAGTTCACTCAGGAGTACGGCGCTAATCTCGACACTATCAAGAACATCTCCGGCGGTTTTGATAACCTGATAAAAGCTACTGTTGAGAACATCAAGAATTCAAGGATAATCATTGACAAGCTCTTCAAGGAGAACAATCTCTCTCTCAGCGAAGACGACAAGAAGAAGATCGAGGAAGACTTTGAAAGCACAAAGAAATCTTTCTCCAGCGAGGAAGAATACAAGGTACAGCTGCTCAATGCACATCTTACAGAGGATATTTTCAAGACCAACCTTGAATATCTCAAGAAAAAGGATATCATCAGCTCTACCCTGTTTACCAATGACGGAAAATACGCTACCAAGCGTGCTGATTTCAAGAACATTGTTAAGGATACCTCAAAGTATGCCTGCGAAACACATATCCTGATCCCGTTCTATGCAGAAGTTGAGCTTGATGAGGAAACAAAGAAGACATACGATTCAATGACTCTTGAAAACAAGATCACAGCAAAGCGTGAGGCTTATAACAAGCTTGACGATGCAAGCAAGGAAAAAGCAAAGCAGGCTGCAAAATCAAAGGCTGATGAAGCTCTGAAAAAAGCGCTTGCAGGAGAAGACTTCAATGAACTTATAAAACAGTACGGCTGGGATACCTCCCTTGCAGCCAATAATGTAGGCTACTATTTCAGCAAGGACAACACCACATTCCCTACCGAGCTTGTCCAGAAAGCATTCTCACTCAAAGAGAATGAGATAGACAAGGAAGTTCTCGTTCATGAGACCTACGGCTATTTCGTAGTAAAGCGTCAGGCAGTTGATATGGCATATGTTGAGAAGTATCTCGACTCGCTTATCCAGGAGTATGACACTCCGCTTGTAAATAAACTGATAAGCGAAATGAACAACAATCTTGAAGTCAAGTATTGTGACGGCTGGGACAAGATCGATGCCGACAGCATAAACTGATAAATTTCAGCGGGCAGCAAAAAGCTGTCCGCTTTTTTTGTAGCATCAGAGCAAACGATAACATAGAATTAATAAACAGATATTTTTGCATTGGCAGGTGATTAAAACCTGCCGCTGCGGGAATAATCATAGTGTGGCAAAAACACAAGATCAAAGAATGGAGTTGTTTGTTTTGACTGTGCGCAGAGGCGAGATATATTATGCGGATCTGAGTCCCGTTGTCGGTTCGGAGCAGGGCGGTCTTAGGCCTGTCCTCATCGTTCAGAACGATGTCGGCAACAAACATTCACCCACCGTCATCGCAGCAGCTATCACCAGCCAGCGTGAAAAAGCGAAGCTGCCGACGCATATCCAGCTTGACAGCAAGACCTGCGGACTATCAAGGGATTCCGTAGTCCTGCTTGAGCAGATCCGTACATTAGACAAGCAAAGGCTGAGAGAAAAAATGGGTTCTCTCGACACAAGATCAATGGCAGCGGTAAATTCAGCCCTGTCCGTCAGCTTCGGTCTGAACGGAGCAAATATGTAAGCACGAAAAAAGAAGCCTTAGAGATAATCTTCGGCTTCTTATCTTTACTCACTTATTATCAAAAGTACACCTAAAACAAATCAGAATTTGTGCTAGCGCGCACGGCGCTTGATTGGGGGCTTTCCGATCGCCCCCAAACCCCTTCGGGTGCAAATCTATTAAATAGTCAAAATTTATAGCAGTATATCTGCCGAGCAACTGAGGATATTCTCTTGGAAAAAAGTTTTCTCTCAAATTCTCTTTTCTGAACTCTCTAATATTTTTCAGTAATGGGGTCTTGCGCCCCATTACTGAAAAATCATTAAAAGGTTTAGGAATGGGGGTATAGCCGCCGTAGGCGGCTTGCGAGGATATTCAAAGAATATCCTCGGGGGATAACAGAGTAACCGTTACCACGGTTACTCTCAAAAAACGCTTTGCGTTTTTTACTTCAATCCAAAAGGGTTTCCCCCAGCTGCCCAGCAGGTTTGCTGCGGTAAATTCTGATTTATCTTATCAGCTGTATGTACAGCTCCAGCGTCCTTTCCGCACACATATCAATATGCTCCTCGCATAAAAACTGCGGCGGCTCGCTGCTTATCTTGTCCTTGTAGTCGTTCACGACATAATCCCTGTATTCTTGAACCTGCTCTGCCGTGACTGTGGCGATGTCCCTCGGCTTTGCCTTTCTTAGCTCCAAAAGCGCCTGCACAAGATCATCACGCCCGACCAGCAGACTGTTGAAGCGGAAAAGCTCCTCCCATTTGAGCCTCGTTATTTCCTCACGGGGAAGCTCTCCCTTGCTCTGCAAAAAAGCAAACAGTTCAGGCTGAACAGCTTCGTCCCACGCTATATCCGTGATGCAGTGGAACAGATACCCTTTGAGATAGTCTATATCGCTTTCAAAGCTTTGTTTGTTATCGATGTAAAACTCGGTGAGCTGCTTTTTCCAAAGGTCATAATCAACGCTTCTGATGTGCGCCGCATAGCGTACCTGCTGGCTTGCAAAGCCTTTCAGATTAACGCTGTCGGGAGCGATGCAGCCCAGCAGAAAATCAGGCTTGTTCTCAACACCTATCTCATCGCACAGCATCTGCGCAACAACGATATGCACAGGAAATGACGGCATTACTGTCCCTCCAGTGACTTCAGAGCCTTGATCTCGTTCTTATCCACACGGATAACGCTGTCCTTGATGACCTCGACCTCTTTTTTATCAAATGTAACTATATTATCGTTGCTGTCAAGCTTCACCCTGAGCTTGCCTGTGATGAGGTTGACTTCCTCAACGACTCCCCTGCCGCTTGTGGTCTTAACGATAGCACCCTGCTTAGGTGTTGTTTTGAGCAGATCCTCGTAAGCATCCTGCTCATATTTCAGACAGCACATGAGCCTTCCGCAAGTGCCTGAGATCTTTGTCGGGTTGAGCGAAAGCCCCTGCTCCTTAGCCATTTTGATAGACACAGGCTGGAACTCACCGAGGAATCTCGAACAGCAGAACGGCTGTCCGCAGATGCCTAGTCCGCCCAGCATTTTCGCTTCGTCCCTGACGCCTATCTGTCTCAGCTCTATCCTTGTCCTGAAAACAGAAGCAAGGTCTTTTACAAGCTCACGGAAATCGACTCTGTTCTCAGCCGTGAAATAAAACAAGAGCTTGTTGTTGTCAAAAGTACATTCAACATCTATCAGATTCATGTTCAGCTTATGTGCAGCTATCTTCTCCTCACAGATCTTGAACGCATCTTTTTCCTTGACCTTGTTGCGCTCGATACGGTTCATGTCGTCCTCCGTAGCGATCCTGATTATAGGCTTGATAGGCACATTGAACTTTGTCTCGTCTATCTCCCTGTCCGCAACGACCACCTCGCCGCATTCAACTCCCCTTGCAGTCTCGACAATGACCTTGTCTCCCTGCTTCACGGGATTTTTCTGCGGATCAAAGTAATAGACCTTACCCACACTTTTAAAACGAACTCCGATTATTTTAAGCATAACATTTTCCTTTCTATTTAACAGCCTGTGAAAGCTTGGCAGCAAAACTGTTGAGTGTCAGCGACAGATTGCAGTTCGCATCTATCCTGCCGATATAATCACAGACAGTATCGTACAGATCAGTACAAGCACCTGCCGAAAGCTCCGAGCTTAGTTTCCGTGCGCCCTGTGCATAGCAGCTCACCGACATCTTTTCCTCCGCTTCGCCTACTCTGCAAACGCAAGCATCTCTTACTATCTCCCCGAAAAGCTCGATACTTTCACGGGCAAGCGCCTTTTTCCCGTCAGCTGCGTGCAGCGACCGAAGTATCCTGTACCCGTCACCCGTCACAGCCGCATCGCAAAGCTCTCTTGCAGCCTGCACGCTCTCAAAGAAGCTCTCCTTTTCAAGATAAGCCCTGCACCTGCCGATATTTCCACGTCCTGCGCTCACAGCCTGGGCTATCTGCTCACCTGTCGCATCAGGATAATTCTCCCTCAGATAAGCCGTGCTTTCCTGCTCGCTTACGCTCGACACCGCAAAAGGCAGCGTCCTTGAGATTATCGTCGGCAGGAATATCTCCTTGCTCCTTGCCGTCATGATGACCGCAACATGTTCGGGCGGTTCTTCAATAAGTTTGAGCAATATGTTCTGCACCGCCACGGCCGTGTTCACCGACCTGTCAAGGTCAGCGATAATGTATATCTTGTATCTGCTTTCGTTAGGCATCACAGCCGAGTCGGCAACTATCGGTCTTATCGACTCGTCTATTATATAGTTTCCGTTGGCGTTTGCCTGCACATTTATAATATCAGGGTGAGTGCCGTGCATTATCATTCTGCATGATCTGCACTCACCGCAGGGCGTTCCGTCATGTCTTTGGCAAAGATAGCTTGCAGCGATATACTGTGCAAGATGCTTTTTCCCAAGACCCTTTTCGCCGTGTATCATTATCGAGCGCTGCTCTCTGCCTTTGAGGATCATTCTCCTCACCAGCTCAAGCGGTTCGCTGTTCCCGTAAAATTTAAGATCCATATTCAGACTTGCTCAAATCTTTCAATGTCCGTCACGAATATGGTAGCACCGCCGATAGTGACCTCAACAGGCGCAGCATTTACGAAATCTCTTTCCAGAACTGCCGATGCGGGAACAGCCTGTTTTCTTTTCTTTGAAAACTGCTTGCACACCTCAACGACATCATCGACCTTTTCGTTCTCGCAGCAGATCATAAACGTAGTGTTTCCCTTAGACAGAAAACCGCCTGTCGAAGCAAGCTTTGTTGCTCTTATCCCTGCTGACGAAAGCCCTTTATTTACAGCGTATGCGTCATCGCTGTCCACAATAGCATATACCAGTTTCATATGTTTCTCCTTGTAAAATATCGATTCTCCTGTGTCTTGCCTTACGGCTCCAGCATATATTATAGCACATTCACAGAAAAAATGCTATACCTTTTAAGAATTTTTATTACCTCATCGCTTATGACCTCTCCGCTGACGACCACAGGCACAGACGGCTGGCAGGCAGTAACAGTCATAGCGCAGACCTTTCCGAGCGCCTCGTCAACACTGACAGTATGATAGCGCTGCAAAGCCGCCTGCCTTATCGGCATCTTTCTTTCGGCAGCTGTTATCGCAGGAAGCTCCTGTTTTACCGCCGTTTTAACGGGTATGCTCTCAAGTGCCTGCATGAGCGCATCAAGCTCGCTCTGCTGCGTCCAGGCGCTCGCCATAAACACAACATATCCCGCATCGCTGTATTCAGGCTCTATCTTTTTCTCCCGCAGCATATCCGCAAGATCATTTCCGTCATATCCGCAGTTCGCCGCATCAAGCGTTATCTTCAGCTTTTCCTGTCCGCAAAGCACCCAGCCCATGCTTTCAAGCTTTCTCTTACATTCAGACACTCTCACTACCGCATCTTCAAGCTCACCTGCAAACTTTCCCGATGCAAGTCGCTCACTGCACAGATCAAGGCTTTGCAGCAAAAGATACGAAGGGCTTGTAGAACCGAACATCGACATCACGTTCTTTGCGATCTCTCCGTACTCCTTCGGCGCACTTTTTGAAATATGCAGGTACGCCGCACCCGTGTAGCAAGGCAGCGTCTTATGCGCCGAATCACAGCACATATCCGCACCCAGCGCTATCGGGTGGCAGCTTTCTTTCAGAAATGCCGTGTAAGCCCCGTGCGCATTGTCCACGATAAGCGGAATGCCCGCTTTCCTGCAGATCTGCGAGATAGCCTTTATGTCCGCCATATTTCCAAGATAATCAGGGCTTGTCACATAGCAGCAGTCTATCCCGCCTTCGCCCAGCGCCTGCTCAAACTGCTGCGGCGAAATATCCGCACAGCATATCGAAGCTGTCGGCTTTTGCGGATAAAGCCATTTCACATCAAGATCCAGCAGTATGCACGCATCAATAAACGCCTTGTGAACATTTCTCGGCGCAAGCACAGTCACCCTGTCAGATGAACTGCACATCTTTATGATGCCCAGCATCGTCTTTATGCACTGGCTCGAACCTTCAGTGCCGTAAAGCGTCCTTGCCGTACCGAAAGCCTTAGCCGTCTGCGCTTCGCTCGCTCCTATGATACCCTGCGCATCGTAAAGATAGTCCGCACCATTTATCTCCGTAATATCATAGCATTCCATGCCATGAAAGCTCTTTCCCTTGTGCCCGGGCATATGAAATCTTACCGTACCGCTTTGCGCATACGCCTTTACAAAATCATTTACAGGTGTCGCCATGCCGTCACTCCTTACCGTCCGAGCGTTTGAGGATACGCCTCAGTTCCTTATCTTCAAGCCCTTTGAGTATCCTGCTCCTGCCCCTTGCCACAGTCCTTGAGACCGTAGACTTCACCACTCCGCAGCGGTCAGCTATTTCATCCATGGTCAGTCCGTCCCTGTAATACATAAGCAGGTAAAGCCTCTGCTTGTCCGTCGTGCTGTCAAACATTATACGTCTTATCACAAGCGACCTGAGCTGTGAATCGTCCTTTTTCTCTGAGCCGAATATCTCGTCCCGAACAAAGCCGTCGATCTCGGTCAGAGTCACTCTTTTATGTCTCATTTTCAGCCTTTCTGCGCACTTAACAAAAAGTTTACAAATTAAATTTAAAAATATTTCACTTACATTATACCACATCTTGTACTTTTTGCAAGAGTAAACACAATATAATTTCTTTTTGTTCAAATGGAGGGAAATTCATTGGACAGTTTGTGCAAAATGACCTTGAATTTTCAGAAATTGTGTGATATAATGTCACTTGTAAACGAAAATGGGCATTTTGTTGTACACCAAAAATAAAAGATACAGATAATAAACACTATGGGTCAGCAAAGTGATAATTTTCGGACACAAAGGGTGGTATTGTGTAAGCCGCCCGCCTATCTGAGCAGATCTGACACCGAAAAAAACGGGCTTATCTGCGTAAGGAGCAGTGTAAAAATTTATGGAGAAAATCAAACTTGACAGACTGTCGGAGCTTACTGCGATCTCTCGCAAAAGGGAGCTTACCGAGGCAGAAAAGGCCGAGCGTGAGCAGCTTCGCAATGAGTACAGGGCAGGTGTTGTCGCCAACCTCACAGCACAGCTTGACAACACAGTTATTATGCGTCCTGACGGAACGACAGTTAATGTGAAGGATATGAAACGCAGCGGGGAGGAATCATAACTTGGCAGGTTTATCAAGACAAAAGCAGAAACTTCTGACCATGAAGCAGTATTTTGAGCAAAAGACCGATGATGAACATTCTATCACCGGAAACAAGCTCATAGATATACTTGCACAGTATGGCATCAAGGCAGAGAGAAAAACTATCTATGATGACATCAAAACGCTCTGTGACAGCGGAATGGACATTGAGATCACCAAAGACGGACATTCCAACGCTTACTATCTCGGAGCAAGAACATTTCAGGATGAGGAGCTTTATGTTCTGGTAGACGCTATCGCCTCCTGCAAATTCCTCACAAAGAAAAAATCCCAGGAGCTTATCGCTAAGATACAAGGACTTACTTCCGAGTATAAAGCAAAACAGCTCAGACGTGATGTGTTTGTAAATAACCGTTCAAAAGCCATGAATGAATCGGTATATTACAACCTCAACAAAGTACAGGAAGGTATCTTTGAAAAAAGAACTATCTCCTTCCAGTATTACGACTACAACTTCAATAAGAAAAAGGTCCTCAAGCATGACGGCGAAGTTTATACCGTCTCCCCTTTCGTAACAGTCTGGGAGGAGGATAACTACTATCTGGTGTGCTATTGCAACAAGCACGAAAAGATATGCCGTTACAGGATCGACAGAATGGCAAATGTAAGCGTGAATATGGGCGAAAAGCGGCGTGAGCTTACAGCTGACGAAAAGCTTGAAGTTACAAATTGTCAGTCCGTGTACAGTATGTACGGCGGTGAACCCGAAACCGTGACCCTTGAGTTCGAGAATCATCTTCTCTCCACTATCATCGACAGGTTCGGCGAGAAAGTGATATGTCATCAGAACTCCGACCACTCCTTCTACATAAACACCGAGGTTCAGATCTCGCCAACATTCTGGGGCTGGCTGTTCAAGTTCGGAAACGAAGCCAGAGTCATCGCACCCGAAAATGTGGTGGAAATGGCAAAAAAACAGCTTGAAAGCATACGCAGCAGATATGAATAACGCTTTGCCTTTGTATTTCACGGCTTGTGTAAAAATTCCTGGAACGAGTATAGAGATATGATTTCAGGGAAAAGTCCGACTGATCCAGTCGGACTTTTTTTTGCTTTTATCACACATATGTACCTTTATATAAGCTCTGATTTAGATGAATTGACAAAATGATTAACAAACACTTGATAAAAAGCATAGAAATATGTTATAATATCAAAGTCAGAATTCAGAAATATCAGACAAAATGAAAGGAGCATACCCTTCATGCTGAGTCTAAAAGAAATATTCAAATCTTACAAAACCGGCGATACCGAAGTACAGGCGCTCAAAGGAGTAAGCATGGACTTCCGTGACAGTGAGTTCGTTTCCGTTCTCGGTCCTTCGGGCTGCGGAAAAACTACACTGCTCAACATTGTCGGAGGTCTTGACCACTACTCCTCAGGCGACCTTATCATCAACCAGAGATCAACCAAGGATTTCAAGGACGCCGACTGGGACTCTTACAGAAACCACAGAGTAGGCTTCGTCTTCCAGAGCTATAACCTGATCCCTCACCAGACCGTCCTTTCAAATGTCGAGCTTGCACTGACTCTTTCGGGCGTTTCTAAAAATGAGCGCAGAAAAAGAGCAAAAGAAGCTCTCGAACAGGTAGGTCTCGGCGACCAGCTCAATAAGAAGCCTAACCAGATGTCAGGCGGTCAGATGCAGAGAGTCGCTATCGCAAGAGCGCTCGTCAACGACCCCGACATTCTCCTTGCCGATGAGCCGACAGGCGCACTTGATACTCAGACGAGCGTGCAGATAATGGAGATACTCAAAAAGATAAGCAAGGATAAGCTCATCGTTATGGTAACACATAACCCCGAACTTGCCGAAACCTATTCTTCAAGAATAATCAAGCTCCTCGACGGCGAGGTGGTAAGTGACTCCGATCCGTTCACCTGCCCCGAACCCGAAAAGAAAGATAAGCTTGATAAGAAGGCTGCAAAGAAAGCCGCTAAAGCTGAGCGCAAAAAACTCAAAACTTCCATGAGCTTCCTTACAGCTCTCTCGCTTTCAAGAAATAACCTTCTGACCAAAAAAGCAAGGACCATACTTACTTCCTTTGCAGGAAGCATCGGTATCATCGGTATAGCACTTATCCTTTCGCTTTCAAACGGCGTTCAGGTATATATAGACCAGGTGCAGAGCGATACCCTTTCAAGCTATCCTCTAACCGTTACCAGAGCGACAACAAGCACAGAGTCGATGCTCAAGATAATGTCGGAAGGACGCAACTCGAAAGATGTTGACCACGACAAAGACAAAGTTTACTCGCAGAACAGAATGAGCAAGCTGATAAACTCATACATGCAGGAAACAAAGATAAACAACCTTGAAAAGTTCAAGGATTTCCTTGACGGCAACAAAGAGTTGGATAAGTATGTTACAAGCATACAGTATTCATATTCCACTACCCCGTACATCTATAACAGCGATACCTCAAAGGGCGTTGAACAGGTCAACCCGTCAACTGTCGGAGAATACATGGGCATGGGCGAATCGTTCAGCATGAGCGCAACAATGGAAAGCGCTTCGGGAATGACAAGCAGTATGTTCGGCGGACAGGGCACGAACATCTTCGGAGAAATGATCGACAACGACGAGCTGCTCAAAAAGCAGTACGATGTGCTTGCAGGAAAGTTCCCTGAAAAATACGATGAGGTCGTTTTAGTAGTCGACAAGAACAACGAGATACACGACTATGTGCTTTATACTCTCGGCTGGCTGGACAAAAAGCCTCTTGAAAACATCGTTTCAAAAGTTTTCTCAGGACAGAAGATCGAAGGACTTGATGCAGGACAGAAATCCTATACCTACGATGAGATGCTCGCCCTCAGATTCAAGCTCCTCGCTCCGACAGACAGATATGAAAAGCAGGGCAATCTCTGGGTAGATAAGTCTCAGGACACAGAGTTCATGACCAAAGCGCTGGCAGACGCACCGGAAATAAAAGTTGTCGGAATAATCAGACCTAACGAGGACGCTGCCGCAGCTTCCATCAACGGCAATATCGGATACAGACACGACCTTGCAACTTATCTCGTTGACAGAGTAAGCAAGAGCGAGATCGTTAAGCAGCAGCTTGAAAATAAGGACATCGACGTTTTCACAGGACTGAAATTCGGCGACGGCAAAACCACAAAGCTCACCGAAGCACAGAAGCAGATGCTCCAGCAGCAACAGCAGCAGGGCGGCTCAAGCATGCTTGGCATGAACGGTCAGACTTCCACAGAGCTGATGACAGAATCTGAAAAGAAATACATGGAATCGCTCACTCCCGAACAGATGAAGCTTATGCAGCAGATAACCAAGGAACGTATGGAAAAGCTCCAGAAAGGCGGTTCGGGCGACGGTCTTACCTCTGATTCAACATACGATCAGAATATGACGGAACTCGGTTATGCCGAACTTGAAAAACCGAGCTATATCAACATCTACCCCAAGGACTTCGAGTCCAAGGAAAAGATAGTCGAGATAATCGACAAGTATAACGAGGAAGCCAAAGCAGACGGCAGAGAAGATGACGCTATCGAGTACACCGACTATGTAGGTCTCATGATGTCCTCCATCACAACGATAATCAGCGCTATCAGCTATATCCTCATCGCATTCGTAGCTATCTCGCTGGTAGTATCCTCGATAATGATAGGTATCATCACCTATATCTCGGTGCTGGAAAGAACGAAAGAGATCGGTATCCTTCGTGCTATCGGTGCATCGAAGAAGGATATATCCCACGTATTCAATGCCGAAACAGTCATCGTCGGACTTGTCGCAGGCGCTCTGGGAATACTCATATCTTACCTTTTGACTATCCCGATAAATCTGATAATCGCAAGCCTTACAGATGTAAATATGCGTGCGCAGATACCTGTTGTGGGCGCAGTGATACTTGTAGCGATAAGCGTGTTCCTGACTCTGATAGCAGGACTGCTGCCTTCAAGGATAGCCGCAAAGAAAGACCCCGTGGTCGCTTTGAGAACGGAATAAGACAGATTTTAAGACCTCAAGAAATCTTGGGGTCTTATTTTTTAGAGCGCTTATTATCGGGGGCTTTCCGGTCGCCCCCAGAGCGTTCGCTTGCGAACGGTTTGCCCCATTCGGGTGTGAACTTATAGATTACTTGGGCATAAGAAAACCGCCCAACATCTGTTAAGCGGTTTAGTCAGTGTTCTTATCTTGTGGCTTGTTACCAGGTGGTGAGTAACTATACTTTGAATTGTTGCAATTCATATAACTTGGATTCTTAAAACAACTTATAATCTCCAACGGAATACCTTCGGGATAAGCCTTGCAACTCATGCCGTATTCGCCGTTATTGCCATTTCTGTTTTGGCATACATTACATTTGACCGTTCTTGCTGAAATCATTACCTATCCCTCCTATGTATTTATTGAATAAATCCTTAGCTTCTTTTGGTACCCAATCTGTATCGTTTCTTTCAAACAAAACGCCCACCTCGGCTATACATTCTGATTGATTTTTCAAGCGGTTTATCTTCTTGTTTCTTCAAGCATAGCTAAAAATAGTTCATTCGGAGTATCATAGTCATCAGGATAATATAAATCTCCGTCATCGTTACTGTTATCAGCTTTATAATTCATACCTAAACAGCCAAAACCTTTGCCGTGCATTGTAAAAATGCTCATTGATAAACCATCCGGAAGAGAAAAAACGGTATCATCATTTATACTTGAGAAACTATATATCTTGCTGAATTCTCTTACAAGAAAAGACTTTATGTCCGACAGCATATCATTACTTGATTGGATTTCCGTCCATGTCATACTGACCATCTCCCTCATCCATTTTAGTAATCACTATCATCTTTAACTGCTTTTATTATACCACCTTCCCCGCCATTGTCAACAGATATATTCTTGCAATTTCTTTTTTGAATAGAAAACGATACTGTTTTTTATTCAACTGTACTAAAATTTTCTCTGATACCAAATATTTTTACATATTTATTGACAAAGTAAAAACTGCGTGCTATACTGTTTTTAAGGTTTCAGCCTGAATAATGCTTAATGCAGAAAGAAGAATATCTATGAAAAAGTACATTGCAGAGTTCATCGGTACACTTGTTCTGACAACGCTCGGCTGCGGAACAGCAATGCTCGTCGGCTGCAACGCTGATAACGGCTGCGGATATATCCTCACAGCTCTTGCATTCGGTCTGTCTATCGTAGCAATGGCATACTGCATCGGAAACATTTCCGGCTGCCACATAAATCCCGCCGTTTCGCTGGCTTTCCTCGCAAGAGGCGAGATGAAGATCGCTGATTTCTGCGGTTATGTTGTTTCCCAGTGCCTCGGTGCATTTGCAGGCGCAGGCTTGCTCTACGGCATCTTCGGACTCGGACAGGTCTATGACAGAACGGGCGGCTACGGCTCAAACGGACTCTCAGGAGTTCACGGAAGCGCTGCATCGGGTCTTATCGTTGAATGTCTGCTTACATTCATCTTTGTACTCACTATCCTCGGCGTAACATCAAAGAAGTTCAAGCACGGCTCTTTCGGCGGACTGATAATCGGACTTTCCCTTACCTTTGTCCACATCTTCGGCATCGGTCTTACAGGAACATCTGTAAACCCTGCAAGAAGTATCGGTCCAGCTATCGTTGCAGCTCTTGACGGCAACGACGCACCTCTGGGCGATGTCTGGATCTTTATCGTAGCACCGCTGGTAGGCGCAGCTATTGCAGCAGTCGTTTATACACTGCTCGAACCAAAGGAAACAGCTGTTGAAGAGGAAGAAGCTGAAGAAAAGCCTGTAAAGGCAGCAAGCAGCAATCCTCCGAAGAACAATAACAGAAGCAACCGCAAGAAAAAGCGCAGATAATTTGAAGCACTGACCTCCGAAATTTCGGGGGTCTTTTTTTGCGCAAAAATTCTTTTCAAAGTCAGCAGATCTGTTGTAGTTTTGTTGTAGTCGGTGTGCTGTACTAAAGTCACAGAAAAACAAATGAAAGGAGGATAAGGCTAATGTTTATTTGTGTAGCAGGCATATCATGCATCGCAGCAATGCTGGCTTGTTTGACCGTAGCAGTTGTCCATGAGTTTTTCTAAGCCCTGACATTTTTTGATGTAAAAAACTAACAACGAAAGCCCGTAAGCATTTCTGATGCTTTCAGGCTTTTTCTGTTTATTGTTATCTATCGTCGCATACTGCATAAAAAACCTCCGCTCGTAATGAACGGAGGTCTGGTTTTTACACGTCTTGTTTTATTCTGCCGAATGTTATCTCGCCCGCTTTATAGCGGTTTGTAATATCCGTGTTGTTCGGCATATCTGATGAGAACTGCCCTACTGCGTCGTCCTGATTCCTGCGGAACTGAGCATAGACCCTTAGCCGTCCTGCCCTGTTCTTCTCAATGAAAACATAAGCCTCACCGCAAGCCTCATCAACAAGGAACTGTACTATCTCACGATAGTCTCCGCAGCTTGAGATCTCCTCGATCTCATCAGCATCATATTCCCTGTCTCTCGCCCTGAAGTATTCCTTGGAAGGCTCTATCCTCGCAGATGAACTCAGCAGCTTGAAAACGCATCTCTCGATATTTCTCGAAACGCTCATAGCAAAATGCATTCTCGGATCAATTACGATCGCTGTATGCTCCTGCTCAGCGTCCTGTCCGACCGTCGTGGTCTGGCTTATATCCGGTGCGTCACCCTGTGCTTTCCTGCGCAGGCTGAACTGGATACGTTTATTTCTTCCTCTTTCGGTTTCTGTATTGATCGCAAACAGCGAAGATACGAGTTCACCCAGTCCCATACGGTCTTCCTCCTCCCAATAGGGTGATAAGTAAATATAGTTTACAATACTATTTCAAATTTGTCAATAGATTTTATAAATTATTTACAAATTCCCTTGGGCAAGAGCTTTTTTTCTCACTTTTTTAGGTTTTTCGGGTCGTTTTCCCTTAGCAATAAGCTTCCAGCTCTTCTTGTACTGTTCATATGCTTCGTCGAACTGCTGCTTAGTCGGCTGCTTCAAACCAAAGCAAGCGCTCTGGAACAGCCCGACCAGAAGCTCGATATTTCCTCCGAGTTCGTCTCTGACATAAGCCTCTATCTGCTCAGGGGTGTGCCCGTCAAATTTCTTGCTGTGCGATCGGTTCAGCAGTTTTATAACTCGTTTATAAAGATTTATCGTCCTTCTATCAAGCGGCTTTGAATGGTTCCTTATTCTGAATATTCTCTCATCAATCCTGTCAAGCAAAATGATGAATATTATCACAAAGCCTGCTCCGAGGAACAGCGCTGCCCTTCCGAGATATGCGGCGATAGTCTTTATCGTACCTGAACTTGTACCGCTGTTTCCTCTTATGACCATGTATTCCGGAACAGTCGGGTCAAAGGTCATCCAGCCCACACCTGCAACAAAACACTCAACAAAAGCGTGAGCATTTGAATCTCTTACAAGGAACAGATCTCCGCCCTGTTCTTTTTCATATGCCGCAAAGCCTTCCACATATCTTGTCGGTATGCCTACGCTTCTTGCCATAAGCGTCATCGCCGTAGCATAGCTCGTACACGAACCCGTCTTGCTCTCAAACATAAAGTAATCTATCGACTCATCGGGCGGAACGTAATCCATATCATAGGTAAACCCGTTCGTAGCAAAGTAATTCACAATTGCTTCCGCTTTCTGATAGTCGTTCTTATATCCCGATGTTATCTGCTTTGCAAGCTCTTTCATTCTGTCGGAGATCTCGTAATACTCCTCATCAGTATACGAGTTCATCGTATCAACAAGGTCATCATGATGTGTCCGTGTGATAACACCTTTGCTGAACATATCGTCAACTATCTTGCGGAACTGTTTCGTATCAAACGGCATATCCTTTGCAAAACTTATCATATCATTTGTGACAGGATAGTAATAATACGAGATCTGTTCCAACTCGTTGGTATACGCTCCCGTAGGGTAAGCCTCCGAATGACCGTTCCTGAAGATCGAAACGCTATTTCGACCGCCCGAAGTCTCAATGTTAAGCTCTGCACAAAGGTATGTCGGTCTGAACGAATCCTCATAGTACAGCGTGATATTTTTCAGGTTGCTCGTAGAATACGGCTGAGATAACGAATAAAAATCCATAACCTTTTTGAGTGCGCTGTCATCAGTCGTATAATTCAGCGCAGCGTTCCTCATCACACTGAAATACTTTTTCGCCGAGCTTGACGGAGTCGTTCCCGAAGGCACCGAAGCCATCCGCTGATATACGTCCTGATTTACTCTCCATCTCTCGTTGCTGAATTCATCAAATGTCTGCCTTCTCAGATAAAGCACATCAGCATTTGAATCCGTTCCGACCTTAAAGATAAGCTCACCCGTTGCGCTTGCACCGAATCTGTCCGAGGACTCCTCATTGAGCGATGAAAACGCATTCAGATCCGTGTTTATAGTCAGATCAAAAAAGTTCCTGTTGTTCTCCAGATATGATTCTATCTCAGGCTTTGGGATAAACATCGTCAGCATTCCAACGAACGTGACAAAAATAAGGCAAGTGATAAGATATGAATAGTTGAACACCGTATCGTGCTTCATATCGTCCGCCGAGTGCTTTCCGTGAATGACAAGTGCAAGATACACCGTCACCATCAGCGCCATATCAAAATCTGCGATACTCAGCGCACGCTTTCCGTAAATGATAAACGGCAGCAGCACCGCAAGCATACGCCCCGAAGCCCTGAATCTTATCACCGAGAAATAGTATACGACTGACGCAAGGAAGAAGCTGAAGAAGATAAATACCGTATAATTGTATTCACTTATCTGTCCGACAGATGTTCCCGAAATATAGAACCAGTTCATGAACCAGATGCCCGATTTCTGCCAGCCTAAACTCATCAGACCGCTGCATGCAAGCACCACGCCGCCGCCGATGATAAAGTAAATAATACCTCTGATTATCTTCCTGGGCTTTATCAGCTCATATATGAAAAACAGCATAGTCATAAAAACAACGCTCAATGCCGTAATAACAGGAACATAGCTCGTAAAATATGTTTTTATGATTATCCTCATTACCGAATAGCACAGCAGCAGCGGCAGGAAATACGTACTCAGCAGCTTGCGCAGGCTTTTCTCATGCTTTTTGATAAATTGCATCTTATCCTCCAGAAAGGTAAGTTATGTTCACGACAAAGAGATGAACTCAAAGTCATCAGTTACTTTCCACATATTGACGCAGATCTTTCCGATACCGCTCATCTGAGTAACGACAAGCGCACATCCCCTTGTCTGATAGAAAAGCGAAAGCTCCTGCGGCATATTGCTCATACAGCACGAAAAGCATATCACCGTGCTGTCAGCAACAGTTATTTTTTCATAGCGTGCTTCAGGCGGCATCGGTCTAATCCCTGCAAGTTCTTCCTGAAGGAATATCAGGCTTTTCTCGTCGCCTACCTCCACAGTCTTCCACCCGTCAAGATAATAAGTATAGCTTGTCTGATATCCCTGCATAAGAAGCATAGAAAGCATCGAAAGGCTCGCCTCGATGATCCTGTCCGCATTCTGATAATACTGCCTGTCAGGCACAAGTATCGAAGGGTAATCAAGGATAAAGTCCTGCGTTGCAGTCAGAACTTTCTCGTCCAGCCTTACCATAAGCTCATCTTTTTTCGAGGACAGCTTCCAGTTCACTCTTTTGAGAGGGTCGCCGACCTCATATCTTCTATGCTCATATCCTGCGATACCTGTCAGACCTATTGCCGATTCATTTGACTCCTCGTCCTCTTCCTCATTTGAAGCCGCATTTTCCGAAGCAGATTTCAGCACCTCTGCCTGAACGCCCGCATCTCTTATCTCAGGCATTATCTTCATAGACGTTACCATCGCCGAGTTGTCCCTGCCTGCAAGCGAACATGAAACTATCCCGAAATAATCCGAAAGCTTCACGCTCCTGAGCATGATAACTCCCTCTCCGCAGAACTCCGTCTTCAGAGGCACGGTGATAATATCGCCCGTTCTTCTTGCAGAGATGATCCTGAATTGTCTCATATGCTCCGTCGTGACATTAGGCGTCATATCTATCTCCAGCTCAATAAAGCTGGTCGGAAGTATCGTTGACTTTGAGACCGTTATCTCAAGATTGACAGCCTCTCCCTTGCCTGCTATCGCCGTGGAAAGCTCAAGCTTTACATCGACCGTCTTTCTTGCGACCGCAAGCAGTATCAGCGAAAAAGCCAGTGCAAGACAAAGCAGTATCACAATGAACAAGCCGCCCAGACCGCTGACGTAAACGCACAGCAGCACGCCAAGTGCCAGGCACAAAATAAAGTTAATCAGATTCTTAAACACGTTTGTTACTGCGCCTCCACAGGACTTGTCACAGTCATTGAGATACCCTCCAATGCCTGCTCATTCGATTCAAATGCGCTCTTGCCCTTAGGTGAAAGTATCATTCTGTGAGCAAGGGTCTCCACCATAACAGCCTTTACATCATCGGGAACGACATAATTTCTGCCGCTTATGAAAGCATAAGCCTTTGATGTCCTCAGCAGAGCGATGCTTCCTCTCGGCGAAACACCAAGCCTTATATACTGGCTGTTTCTCGTTGCATTTACTATGTCAAGTATATACTTTCTTACTGACGGCTGGACCTGAACGCCCTTTACCACCTCGATAAGCTGCATGATGTCCTGCGTTGTCATAACAGGCTCTATGGTCTTTGCTCTGTTTGAGCTATGCTCACCATTCTCCATTATCTGAAGCTCGTCCTCGAATGAAGGATAACCCATTGAGATCTTCATGATGAATCTGTCCATCTGCGCTTCGGGAAGATGATAAGTTCCGTATGTTTCAACAGGATTCTGAGTCGCAAGCGTCATGAACGGCTTTGGCAGGATATGCGTCTTTCCATCGATAGAGATCTGATGCTCCTCCATAACTTCAAGAAGGCTCGACTGAGACTTCGGCGAAGCTCTGTTTATCTCGTCAGCAAGCAGAAAATTGCAGACCGCAGCACCCTCTTTGTATTCCAGTTCTCTTGTCACCTGATTGACCATAGAAAAGCCCACGATGTCCGAAGGCATGATGTCAGGAGTCAGCTGTATACGGTTGAATTTACCGTCAACGCTTCTTGCGAGCGCCGAAACGAGCTGTGTCTTGCCCACGCCCGGAACGTCCTCAATAAGAACATGACCCTCGCACAGCATCGCCGTTATTATCTTGGTGACAGGCTCTGTCTTGCCCACAATTACCTTTTCTATATTGCCTATCAGCTTAGCAATTCTCTCGTCCATTTGTTTTCTCCTTTACATTTTATTGAGCAGCACCACAGTCTCAATGCCCGTGGTATGCGGGAACATATCTACAGGCTGTATAAGCTCTGCCTTGTATCCGCATTTTTTGAATTCTTTAAGATCTCTCTCCAGCGTTTCTATCCTGCACGAAACATATACCACGCTCTTTGGAGAGATAGAAGCAACAGCGCTTATGAACTGCTGCGTCGAACCAGCTCTTGGCGGATCCATTATCACCGTGTCGAGCTTTTCTCCCTTGAAAGCAAGCTCGCTTATAAACTGCGCCGCATCAGCATTAATAAAAGATATGTTTTCAAGTTTGTTGAGCCTTGCGTTTGCTGCAGCGTCTTTCACAGCGCTTACGTTGCTCTCAACTCCGATGACCTGCGCTCCCTGCTTTGCACAGACCATACCGATAGTCCCGACTCCGCAGTAAGCATCAAGCACCTTCATGCCCTCTTTTATGCCAGCCGCCGAAACAGCTGTCTCATAAAGCTTTTCCGTCTGCACAGGATTGACCTGATAGAACGAAGCAGGCGAGATCAAAAATTTACAGCCGCAAAGCTCATCAACTATCTTTCCGCTGCCGTAAAGCACAGCGTTGCGCTTTCCCAGAGTCAATGGCATCTGCTCATCGCAGATATTCTGAACTATCGTCGTTATCTGCGGGCACTTTTCAAGCAGCACCCTCACAAAATTGTGCTTTGACGGGAACATCGGACCTTTCGTGACAATGACCAGCATTATCTGCCCTGTCTGCCTCGCCGTGCGTATCAGCGTGTGCCTGATTATGCCTCTGCCCGTTTTTTCGTCATAGGGCATCAGCTTGAACGAAACAAAAAGCCTTTTAAGCTCACTTATAATCTTTGCCGCCCTCTCGTCCTCAAGCATACAGTCATCAACTGCCGTCACCGTCCTTGACGACGACTGGAATACTCCCGATATAAGTCTGCCCGAAGAAGTCCGCCTGTAAACAGTCTGTACCTTGTTTCGGTAATTGTAAGGATGCTCCATAGCAATTATCTTACCGACCCTGCAAAAAGGCGAAAGCATTCTCTCAGCCTTTGACTGCTTCCATTCGAGCTGCTTTTCATAAGTCATGTCCAGCTGGCAGCCGCCGCAGCGTTTAAAGCAGCTGCACCTGCGCTCACCCGTCTGGCTGTCTGTTTTTATATGTTTTGACATTTTATTTCCTCATAATTAAAAAAGTGTTGTTATTTATCATTTTATTATACCATTTTTATAGCACCGTGTCAACAAAAAGCGCTTAAATCGGCTGTAATACCGAAAATTAAAAAAATGATTGATTTTTGCTTGTAGGTGTGTTATAATGTATAAGTATTTGATTTGGAACGTAAGACTGAAAGGAGTCGATCATCAAAAATGAAAGGCATAAAGAAAAAGATAGCCGCCGTCTTGTTCGCAGCTGTAATAGCTATGACTGCTTCTGGCTGCGGCAACGAGATATATTCAGGTCCTCTGAAAAAATCCGAAGACAGTTCCTTTGATTCTTCTGTCACCTCAAAGCATGACAGCTCATCAGCTATCACCGACAGCTCACAGGCAGACAGCAGCAAGCAGGATGATCCCGCTTCACAGCCGGAGCCAAGCAGCGACCCTGCATCTTCCGAAGAGCCATCGCAGCCCGACGAGCCTTCCTATAAAGCTTCCCTGCTGTGCGTAGGCGATAATCTTATCCACGATAACATCTATCTTGAGGCTGAAAAGAAAAGCGGTCAGAAGGGCAAATATGACTTCACCGATGCCTATAAGCCGATAGAGGATTATATCAAGGGCAATGACCTTGCAATCGTAAATCAGGAAACCATCGTCACCGATGTCGTTGCACCGACCTCGTATCCTACCTTTGCAAGCCCGAAGGCTGTTGCAGATAAGGTAAAGAGCCTCGGATTCAATGCCGTTTCAATGTGCAATAACCACGTTCTTGATAAAGGCGAAGCAGCTATACAGGATTCCCTCCAGTACTGGGACAGCCTCGGCGTACTGCATTACGGCGTGTATGCCGATCAGGCAGACTGCGATAACATCAAGACTATGGAGATAAACGGCATCAAGTTCGCATTTGTAGGTTATATGGAGCATACCAACGGTCTTTCTCTCCCCGCAGGCTCAAAAGCAACATACATCAGACTCAACG
This sequence comes from uncultured Clostridia bacterium, assembly GCA_947307175.1. Lineage (GTDB taxonomy): Bacteria > Bacillota > Clostridia > Oscillospirales > Ruminococcaceae > Hominimerdicola. The sequence goes on along the minus strand of CAMZIK010000016.1, from coordinate 4,971 downwards.
AGGAAGAAAAGGTTAAAGCTCAGGTACAGAAAGCCGACAAAATGGCTGACGTAGTAATAGTCTCCTGCCACTACGGCACAGAGATCTCAAATGAACTTAACGCACAGCAGAAAACAATGACTCCGAAGCTTGTAGAGTGGGGCGCTGACCTTATCATCGGAACTCAGGCTCATGCACTCAGCACCAGCGAGTATATCGACAAAGCCGACGGAACAAAAGCATTCGTATTCTACGGACTGGGCAACTTCCTCAATACAATGGACGATAAGAACTCCGTTATCGGACTTATGGGCAAGCTCAACGTCGTAAAGGATAAGGACACAGGAAAGATCGCTTTTGAGAATGTAAAGTGTATCCCTGTAATTTCCCACTTTGAAGGCACTTCATGGGAAGGCGAATGGACAAACTGCACCATCTATCCTTACGCTAAGTATACAGACGAGCTTTTTGCAAAGCATTATGTCGCAACTCACGGCTTCACCAGAAGCTATGTTGACAGCGTCCTTTCAACGTATGTACCAAAGGAGTTCCTCAGCATCGAGTGATCTTCCTGCTCTAACGGTATTATAACTCACAAAGGTAAAGAGAACGGTCAAGATACAGTTAAGATTATTAAGCACGGAGCTTTCCGCAAAGTCGGACAGCTCCTTTCTTTTAACAGGAGGTGAGAAGTTGGATAAAGCACAGCGCAACGACCCAAGGTCTTTTGCAATGCTCATAAGCGCCATGTTCATCTATGGAACGATAGGTGTTTTCAGAAGATATATCCCCATATCGTCAGGCACTCTCGCCCTGTTCCGAGGCATCATCGGCTGTCTGCTCCTGCTGCTGATGATCTTCATTACAAAGAAAAGACCCATACCGAAAACAGACAAGAAAACGCTCGTCATGCTCATCATATCGGGCGGACTTATCGGCTTCAACTGGATATTTCTGTTTGAGAGCTACAACTATACCACCGTAGCGACCGCCACACTGTGCTACTATCTCGAACCGTCAATAGTCATGCTGCTCTCCCCTGTTTTCTTTGCAGAAAAGCTCACAGGAAAGAAAATATTCTGTATCGCCGCTTCGTTTGTAGGAATGGTGCTGGTTTCGGGAGTTGTCGGCTCTGCTCTGCCGCCCGTAAGCGAACTCAGAGGCATAGCCTACGGTGTGACCGCAGCTGCAATGTATTCAGCAGTAGTCATGATAAATAAAAAGCTTCCCAGCCTTGAACCGTTTTCCAAGACCTTTATCCAGCTCGCAAGCGCAAGTGTCGTCATACTTCCCTATGTCCTCATCACCGAAGACATCACCGCAGTCCCGACAGACTTTCGCTCTCTCCTTCTTATCCTCATTCTCGGCGCAGTCCATACAGGTCTTGCCTACGCCCTGTATTTCGGCTCGATGAACGGGCTGAGAACACAGACCGTAGCTATCTTCAGCTATGTCGATCCCGTGGCCGCCCTGTTTCTCTCCTTTTTCTTCCTGCATGAAAAGGTCACCGCCCTCGGACTTGTCGGAGCATTCCTGATGATCGGCTCAGCCGTCCTGAGCGTCACAGGCGAGCAAAAGCAGAGATCATAGCTTCTCTGTTATCATTATAGCACAAGCTACTTTCAATTACAAATACCTATATCAAATACATGCTTATTCATTCTGAGCATATATATCAACAAAAAAACTGCCTTATAAGCATCATCACTTATAAGGCAGTCATTATTTTATTTATTATCCTTTTCAGCTTGTTTCCTGCAGATCTCGAAAGCATCTTCAAAGCTCATTGGTTTTCCGAGCAGGTAACCCTGAAGCACATCGCAATCGTACTCTTTGAGCTTGTTCATCTGGCTCTCAGTCTCAACGCCCTCTGCAATGATCTTACAACCGAGCAGATGACCCATCGAAACGATAGCCCTGATAAATTCATCGTTTTCACCCTCAGCGTTGAGCGTGTCAACAAAAGCCTTGTCTATCTTCAGAACATCTATCGGCAGCTTGTGCAGATAACTCAGCGAAGCAAAGCCCGTTCCGAAATCGTCAAGCGCTATCTTAACACCTAAACTCTTGAGCGCAGTCAGTACTTCCTTTGCGACCTCTATCGAGGAGATAAACAGGTTCTCCGTTACCTCGACCACAAGGTTCTGCGCAGGGAATTCTGTTTCAGCCAGCGCCTTCTTGACAGTCCTGAGAAAATCGCTGCTGAGCAGGAACGCCACCGAAACGTTGACCGAGACCTTCACATTCGGGTCAAGCTCCACCGCAGGCTTCATCTTCTGCATCGACTTTTCCATTACCCACTTGTCAATGTAGCTTATGTAGTTGAGCTTCTCAGCTATCCTTATGTATTCATAAGGCGGTATCAGCTCATCATTTTCTCCCTTGAACCTTACAAGCGTCTCATATCCCGAAAGCCTGTCCGTGCGTGCGTTGAACAGCGGCTGATATACCACCTGAAATCTCTGCGAATTAACAGCGTTCTTTAAGAAATTCTCTCCCTCAACGTCAGCGTTCACCATCTCCATCTGTGCCTGATTGAACAGACAGATCTGATGTTTTCCTTCGCTCTTTGCGTTGTACATCGCCGTGTCAGCGTATCTGAGCAGTATCGACGAATCCGTCGAGTTATCAGGATAGAACGAAACGCCTATGCTCGCCGTGATGTAGAAATCCTTTCCGTTGATAAGGAATTTTTCCTTCAGACAGTATTGGTATCTCTCAACCAGCGCCTTTACATCGCCCGACTCATTATAACCGCTGATTATCAGCGCAAATTCGTCTCCGCCGAGTCTTGCAAGAAAATGCTTTTCACCCAGTATGCTGTTCCAGCGTCTTGAGATCTCGATAAGCACCTGATTTCCGTAATCATGACCCATAGTGTCATTGATGTTCTTGAAGTTATCAATATCAACAAAAGCAACTGCAAACTTGTTCTGCTCACTTATGTATCTCTGCATCGCCTGATTGAAAGCACGGCGGTTAGGCAGCGATGTGAGCGAATCGGTATGCGCCATTTTATCAAGTGTGTTCTCATTTGCTTTGAGCTTTTCAAGCACCTGATGCAAAAGGTATACTATAAAGAAATTGACACAAACTATCGCAAGTCCCGGAATTGCGCTTCCGATCTGTTTGATCAGAACGACCATCAGCATCCAGACAAAATTTACAGCAAGTATCAGCCTCGCCGTCTTGAAGCCCGATTTTCCTGCAAGCAGGACAAGAATTATATTTATTACCACCTGCATTAGCGAGAATACACCGCATATCGTCTGAGAAGGGACCTCAAGAGACCCGATATAAAGAGGTTCAACCCTCGAGGTGAAGATGATCATGCACATCTGCATAAGAAGGTACATAATACAGCATATAACGATAATTGCAAAATTCACTCTTTTGCTTCTCTGTTTGCCCATACAGCACCTCCTTATCAGGTAAAATTTGTACCATTATGATTATAGCACATAAATGCGCCGATTTCAAGTATTTTTTTGATTGACACATACAATAAAATGTGCTATAATCTTTGAGTGATATTAAGAAGTGTAAATAGCGCAAAGCACTTATTATAGGCACTTTCAAAGCAAAGGAGCATCACTTTTACAATTATGAAATCAATAATAAAAACAAAACCCGAAAAGATGTTACTAACAGTTAACATTACTCCCGATGAGTTATCAAAGCTGGATAACATCTTATCTTCACACAGCATAAAAGTCATCACCGCTGACAGTGATGACGGAAACGAACAGCTTGGTTATCTTCTCGGTTTCAAAGGCTTCAAGCCATCAGGTAAGGACAAACTGAATGTACCCCAGAGCTGTGCAGTCTTTTCTGGCATCGAGGGTGTCGAGCTTACCGCCGTTCTCAGAGAGATGCGCACCGCAGGGGTAAGAATAGACCTCAAAGCTGTCTGCACCGCATATAATCAGCGCTGGACTCTCAGCGAACTTGCAAGCGAGCTTGAAAAAGAGCATAAAGCCATGAACGGAGGCGGCAGGAGTGAGTAATCGAAACAAGGGTATCCTGCTCATAATCCTCTCAGCCTTCAGCTTTGCCTTTATGTTCGCATTCGTCCGCCTTTCTGGCGACCTGCCCACAATGCAGAAAGTATTCTTCAGAAATTTCGTAGCGCTTTTCTTTGCGCTTGGCATAATGAAAAAAAAGCATATCCGCTTCGGCTGCAAGAACAGAAAAAACTCAGCTGTGCTTTTTATCAGAGCGCTCGGCGGCTCGCTGGGAATGATCGGCAACTTCTATGCAATAGATGTCCTCGTCCTGTCCGATGCCTCTATCCTCAATAAAATGTCGCCGTTTTTCTGCGTTTTTTTCTCGTTTATTTTCCTCAAGGAAAAGCTCAGACTGTTCAATATCATCACCATTTCGGGCGCATTTGTCGGAGCGCTTTTCGTAATAAAGCCGACCTTTGCAAATGCAGACCTGTTTGCTTCTGTCGTAGGTTTCCTCGGCGGAATGAGCGCAGGACTTGCCTATACCTGCGTAAGGTATCTCGGTCAGCACGGCGAAAGAGGACCAATGATCGTCGCCTACTTTTCACTTTTCTCCTGCCTTATAACGCTGCCGTTCATGATCTTTGACTTCCACCCGATGGAGTGGTGGCAGATACTCTGCCTGCTCGGCGCAGGTCTTGGAGCAGCAGGCGGACAGTTCTCCATCACCGCCGCATACAGCTGCGCACCCGCAAAGGAAATATCGGTCTTTGACTATACCCAGATAATTTTCACCGCAACGCTGGGATTTCTAATGTTCGGCGATAAACCTGACATCTGGAGCCTGCTCGGATATGTCGTGATAATCTCCATGGCATTGATAGTCTTCATCTTCAGCAATAAAAAATCTCCCGAAACAGAACAGAGTACATAAATCAGAATTTGCCGCCGCGGCGGCGCGCTTGTCCGTCGCACATCGGCTTGTGAGGACAGCGACCTTTGTGTCGCTCCGGGCTTTCACTTTGTTGAGATGTTGAGTTCTTGT
>CAMZIK010000015.1 GCA_947307175.1 uncultured Clostridia bacterium | reverse complement strand
GAGACAGGCGCAATTATAATCAGATAAGCTCAACAAGGGCATCTACGACCTTTTTTACGTCCTCATCGGACTTATAGGGATCAAGCGGCAGACTAAGCACTCTTGTGCATATCTCGTCTGTTACTTCACATTCTGCAGCGGCGCTGTCTGTGCCCTCAAAAGCGCCCTGACAGTGCATCGGCTTGATATAATATATCATTGTGGGGATACCGAGTGCTTTCATTTCGCTCTGTATCTTTTCCCTGTCGGCACCCTTTGGGAGCTGAACAGTATACTGCGCCCATGAGCTGTAGAATCCGTCATTTACAACAGGCAGAACAAGTCCCTTATCCTGCGCACCTGCGGCAGTAAGAAGTTCGGTGTACTTTGAAGCTACTTTATTGACATCTTCAAGTTCATATTTTTTGAAAGCGCTGAACTTGACATCAAGGACACACGCCTGAACAGTATCAAGTCTGCTGTTCATTCCGACACGGACATTATCATATTTGCTGCTGCCTTTTCCGTGAACGGCATAACTTCTGATAAGCTCTGCCCACTCGTCGTTATCGGTGAACACAGCTCCGCCGTCGCCGTAGCAGCCAAGAGGCTTAGCAGGGAAAAAGCTTGTGGTAGAAATATCTCCGAAGCTGCATGCGACTTTATCGCCTATTCTTCCGCCGAAGCCCTGAGCTCCGTCTTCAAGCAGGAGCAAGTCATACTTATCGCAGATATTCCTTATCTTTTCCATATCTGCAGGCAGACCGAAAAGATCGACAGCAATAACTGCCCTGAGCTTATACTTGCCCTCGTTCTTAGCTTTTATTATAGCTTTTTCAAGCTTTTCGGGGTCAAGGTTATATGTATCCCTGCAGACATCGACAAAGATAGGTGTTGCGCCCTCAAATGCAACTATCTCGCCGCTTGCAAAATATGTAAAATCAGGAACGAAGACTGCATCGCCCTCGCCTATTCCCCACGCCATTGCAGCAAGAGAAAGTGCGTCCGTGCCGTTTGCACAGGTAATGCAATGCTTTACGCCGACATACTCAGACAATGCCTTTTCAAGTTCATTGACCGGAGCGCCGCCGATAAACTGTGCATTTGCGCAGGCAGCCTGCACTTTACTGTCAATATCCGTTTTCAACACCTGATACTGTTTTTTCAGATCTCTGAATTCCATTTATTTCACCTCAAGGATAGTATCCTCATTCTTTTCAAATTTCCTGCCGCAATCAGGGCAGACAAGGTCTTTGCCAAGCACCTGTCCGCACTCGCACGTCCAGCCTATCTGCCTTGCGGGAACGCCTGCCATAAGTGCATGAGCAGGGACATTTTTCGTAACGACTGCGCCTGCGGCTATCGTGCAGTACTCACCGAGAGTATGACCGCAGACGATGGTTGCATTTGCGCCGATAGTTGCATCGTGCTTTACGAGTGTTTTCTTATATCCTGCATGGCCTTTGGGATATCTTGTTCTCGGTGTAAGGTCGTTTGTAAAGACGCAGGAAGGTCCGCAGAAAACATAGTCCTCAAGTTCAACGCCCTCATAGAGTGAAACATTGTTCTGCACTTTGACATTATTGCCGACCTTCACGTTATTGGAGATGTTGACATTCTGTCCGAAGGAACAGTTCTCACCGATGACAGCGCCTTTCTGGACATGGCAGAAGTGCCATATCTTTGTGCCTTTGCCTATCTGCACACCATCGTCAACATAGCTTGACTCATGAAGAAAAAACTCAGCCATTAAAACTCACCCTTCATATCTATGCTTGCAAAGTCTTTAAGAGGAAGCTTTACAGGTTCACCTGTCTTCTGGCTCTTATAGATAGCAAGGATCATTTCAAGGGCATTTCTGCCTGCGACAGCGTCAACATACGGCTGTCTGTCGTTTTCTATGGCATCAATGACATCAGCGAAAAGGCTTGTATGACCGTTTCCGTAAACGTTGCTGGTAGCCTCTTTGAGACCTTTGTTTTCCTGATCTGCATCGCTTTCGTCAGCAAAATCCCAGACGTCGATATTATTTGTGGAAGTACCGCCTATCTTGACGGTTCCCTTTTCACCGAAGATATAAAGTGTTTCTTCAAGGTTCTTTGGGTAAACGTTAGTTGTTCCCTCAATAGTTGCAACAGCGCCGTTTTTGAACTTGACAACTGCCATTCCGATGTCCTCTGCTTCGAGGTAGTCATGGAACTGCTGTCTTGTTGCGCCGTAGACCTCATCGACTTCATTACCGAACATCCAGCGGAGCAGGTCGATGCCGTGGATACACTGATTCATGAGGCAGCCGCCGTCCTGTGCCCATGTTCCACGCCATTTAGCCTGGTCGTAATAGTTCTGGTTCCTGTTCCAGCGGACATGGATAGAGCCGTGCGAAAGTCTTCCGAAACGTCCTGATTCAAGAGCTTTTCTGGTTTTCTGAACAGCGACATTGAATCTGTTCTGATGGCAGGCACAGACCTTTACGTTCTTTTCCTTTGAACGTCTGATTATCTCGTCTGCATCAGCCATATTCATAGCCATTGGCTTTTCGATGATAACGTTGATGCCCTTGTCTATGCAGTAAAGAGCTATCTCTGCATGAGGTCCGCTCTCGGTTGCGATACTTACAAGAGTTGGCATTATCTCATCGAGCATTACCTTATAGTCGGTATATCTTTTGATGCTCTCGTCATTTTCAAGACCGTGTTTTGCGAGGAGCTGCTGCATCGCATCTGGCAGAACATCGCAGACCGCAGCGATCTCAAGCTTATTGTTTACGGCTGCTTTTATATGATTTGTGGAGATCCTTCCACAGCCTATCAGTGCATACTTCATTTGCCTTGCTCCTCCCGATCAAAGAACTTCGATATTGTCTCTTGGCTGAATATCCTTCATGACATTCTTGGTATCGAATATTGCCTTGGCATTCTTCTGGACCATTGCATAATCTACATTTGAATGTGCGCAGGTTATCATTACAAGATCTGCGTCCTTTACAACTTCGGGTGTAAGCTCAGGTATGCTCTTTCCTGTTTCGCCGTAGCCCTTGAACTCAGGTACCCACGGATCGAAATATGTTACCTCTGCGCCGACCTTCTTGAGTTCCTTGATGACTCTGATAGCCGGGCTTTCTCTGTAATCGTCGATGTCCTGCTTATAAGCTACGCCGAGAACAAGGACTTTTGCACCGTTGATAGCTTTCTTATGAGCGTTGAGGATATGCATAGCTCTTTCAACGCAGTAAGCCGGCTGGCTGTCGTTGATGACCATACTGTTTTCGATAAGTGTGGTATGGAAGCCGTACTCACGAGCCTTCCATGTGAGATAATAAGGGTCGAGCGGGATACAGTGACCGCCGAGACCTGGACCCGGATAGAATGCCTGGAAGCCGTAAGGTTTGGTTTTAGCAGCATCGATAACGTCCCAGACGGAGATGCCCATTTCCTTGCAGAGTCTGCCAAGCTCGTTGACAAGACCGATATTGATGTTTCTGTATGTATTTTCAAGGATCTTTTCCATTTCGGCAACGGCAGGGTTATTGACGGTGAATACTTCGCCTTCGAGAACAGCTCTGTACATTGCAGAAATTACCTCGGCAGCATCGTCGCCGATAGCGCCGACTACCTTTGGAGTATTCTTTGTTTTATAGATGAGGTTGCCCGGATCGACTCTCTCAGGGCTGAAGCCGAGATAAAAGTCCTCGCCGCACCTGAGTCCTGAACCTTCTTCAAGGATAGGCTTGATAAGTTCTTCTGTTGTTCCCGGATATGTAGTGGATTCAAGCACTACCATTGTACCTTTTCTGAGAAACTTTGAAACTGCTGTTGCAGAATCACGGACATAGCTGATGTCAGGTTCCTGATGCTCATCAAGCGGTGTAGGAACGCAGATAGCAACAAAATCAACGTCCTTGATGAAGCTGAAATCGGTGGTAGCTTCGAGCTGTTTTGTCTTTACCAGCTCAGCAAGATCGGAATCAACAACGTCTCCGATGTAATTCTTTCCTGCATTGACCATATCGACCTTTGCCTTCTGGACATCAAAGCCTATTGTTTTGAAACCTGCCTTAGCTTTCTCGACCGCAAGGGGAAGTCCGACATATCCCAGACCTACGACACCTGCAACGATCTTTTTTTCTTCGATCTTCTTGAGCAATTCCTGTTTCATATTATTACACCTTTCGTATAAAAAATTATTCTATCCTTATGCTCTGTTTTTGCAGAGCAATTTCTGACGAATCAAAGTGACTTATAAAGATCTATAAGCTTTTTTGCAATAGCCTGCGCTGAAAAATTGTCCTCAACGAACCTGTGTATCCTTCTGCTGCTGTAACTTCTTGATATAAGGCGCATTCTGTTCATCGCCTGTGCAAGTTTCTGAGCATCGCAATTTTCAACGATAACGCCGTTAAGTTCATTTACAAAGCCCTGAGGACCTCCGCAGTCTGAAGCTATCACGGGTAGACCGCAACACATAGCCTCAATGAACGAAACACCGAATGTTTCAGCTCTTGATGCAAGCACAAAAACATCGCTGACTGCATATTCCTTGGCGATGACTTCTCTGGGCTGATGACCTTTGAAGATAACTCTGTCTTTAACGCCAAGCTTCTCCCACAGATGCGTAAGTTCTGCTTTTTTTACGCCGTCACCGAAAATGGTGAGTCGGGCATCTTTATCATCTGTCATTGAAAACGCAGTCATGAGCAGGTCAAAGCGCTTCACATCGACAAGGTTTCCGCAGGAGACATACTTGAAGTACCTGCTGTCGCTGCCTGTTGTCAGTTTTTCAAAGACTTTGGTATCAACTACATTTCCGACAACTTCAGGCTGCACGCCTGTGCTTGAACGGATATTATCGGCAAGCGCTCTGCTTACTGCGATGACCTTATCGGCTTTCAGGTAAGCTTTTTTTGCCTGGGCAAGCGTTTTAGCATCGGGGTTTTGGGTATTCATCAGCGATGAATGCTCTGTTACCACGAATTTTGCATCCGTATTTCCAAGCGCTCCAGCGAAAGCATCAGCTATCTCTGTAAAATGAGCGTGTACAACATCTGGCTTCCAGCCGTCGTTACAGATCCATTTCAAAGCTGTTTTTGCGGCTTTTTCTCCGAGGCTGCCTGATATTTTCTGCGGTAAGATACTACTGAAAGAATTGACCGTAGCGCAGTGCATACCGTTTGACCTGAACAATTTTGCGCCGTGCGGTCTGAAGCTTTTCACTGATCTGAGGTCAAGCGAAGCTATTCTGACATCACAGCCTGCTGCTTTTAGTGCTTTTGCCTGGTCAAGCTCAAAGCTGCCGAATTTATTCTCGCTGTATGAATTATATCCTCTTGCACAGATCAATACTTTCAAAGTGCAGCCTCCGATCGCTGTTTATTTTCTAAGCACACTCTCATAGAGTTTGAACAATCTTTTTTCCTCGATGCCCCAGTTGAATCTTTCGGCAACAGCTTTTCTGCCGTTTTCGCCCATCTGCTTTGCAGTTTCGGGGTCATCGATGATAGTGCGTATGGCTTTAGCTATCTGGAAAGTATCCTCACTGTCAACGCACAGACCGAACTTATATTTTTCAACCATTTTACGGTTATACTCACAATCAGACAGAACCACCGGCAGACCCATGGACATATACTCATAGACTTTTATACCGAAGGTATCTATCTTGAAATACTGTCCTCTGTCACGCAGGGTATAAAGTCCGACTTTAGCTCTTTGCATTGCGAGCCTTACCTGTTCCCTGTCAAGGAAACCGAGATGCTCAACGCACGAATACTCAGGCATCTTTTTGAGCTTCTCTCCATAGGACTCGGGAGAGAAATCTCCGGCAAGCAACAGCTTGACGCCAGCTTTATACGCTGCTCTGACATCATTTGTGATGCCTCTATCCTCGGTAAGACCGCCTATGTAGCAGACAGTATTATCTTCGCTCTTTATGCTCGGATCGTACAGGTCATAGAACTCTGCAAGCACAACGGGATTGCCGATTATAGCAGTCCTTCTGCAAAGACCTTTGAACGGATTCTTTCCGCCGATAGTACAGGGGAAGATCACAGCATCGAATCTTCTGAGAGCATATTTCTCATACGCTCCGTAGCCGCCTGCGATGAATTTCAGTGCAGGCTTGGGAAGATAGTCCTTGCAAAGTATCTGCTCGGTATATCTTTCATGACTGTCAAAGATGACCTTCTTGCCTTTCTTTTTAAGCTTAAGTCCCCACGGGATAAGCTCGGGGTCGTGGAAGTGGTAGACATCTGCATCAAGTCTGAGTGCGGTCTTATAGACCTTTGCGGCAAAGCTTGTTGCTCTTGCAAGTCTTCCGCCTTCAGGCTCACCGACTCCGATAACATGGACACCGTTTTCGACACGACTTTCACCACGAGCCACGAGATATGTTTTATAGCCTGCTCTTGCAAGAGAAGAACATTCCTTGACAAATATTCTTACATCATTGCTTTTATGAGCGCTTGTCATATGACAGACCTTATACATCAGCTTTTCTCCTTCTGCAAGCTTTGCGTTTATTTGCGGTCTTTCCCTTTTCAAGATCAATGCCTGCGACTGCAAGCACTGTCATTATCATTATCTTTAATTCACCCAAGAGGCTGAATTCTTTTATTGATTTAAGGTTATATTTCATCTTTTCGGGCAGGATCTTTTCAACATAGGTCTTATCGACATCTTCTGCATTTTCAAGCAGTTTGTCCTCGTCCTTATAGAAGATACTTGCCTGTGAGGTAACTCCTGCGGGAAGCAGCAGCGTTGCTTTCATTTCTGGTGTATATTTTTCAACATACTTAGGAACTTCGGGGCGTGTTCCCACGAACGACATAGTTCCTCTGAAAACATCTATGAGCTGGCATATCTCATCGAGTCTGAACTTTCTGATGATGCTGCCGACTTTTGTAATTCTCTTATCGTTGCCCACAGTCACCTGAGAACCGAGCTTATCGGCATTATTGACCATAGTTCTGAACTTGAAGATACGAAAGTGCTTGCCGTAGCGTGTTACTCTTTCCTGTCTGAAAAACACAGGTCCTTCGGAATCTTTCTTTATAGCAACTGCAAGTATCAGAAAGACAGGAGAAAACAGTATCAGCATCACTGCCGAAGCAACAATATCAAATGCTCTTTTGACTGCAAGGCTCAGGCGTTTTTTTTGCAGTATATCATAATACTTTCTTACCTGCGGGACTTTCATATCCTCAGGCAGCTGTTCCCACTTTTTCAACGAACATACTCCTTAATGGTTTTGATGTAGCTGTCAGCGACATACTCGACCTGCTCGTCCGTCAGGCAGGTATGAAGCGGAAGTGTGATCTCATTTGCATAATTAGCATAGGCATTGGGATAATCGTTTATATCAAAGCCAAGCTCTTTATAAGCTGTGAACATCGGCAGCGGTTTATAGTGGACATTAGTTGCAACGCCAAGCTCTGCCATTTTAACGATGATCTCATTTCTCTGCTCAGAAGTGATACCAGGGATCCTTGTAAGATATAGATGTCCTGATGAACTGTATTCATCAGTATAATGCTCAAGGACATCTATCCCAAGAGGCTTGAGTTTTTCGTCATAATAGCTGATCATCTCTCTGCGCCTTTTAAGAAGCGAGTCATATCTTTCAAGTTGTTTCAGACCGACGGCAGCAGCAACATCGGTCATATTGCATTTATACCATGTGCCGATTATATCGTATTCCCATGCGCCGAGTTTGGTTTTTGAAAGGGCATCCTTGCTCTGACCGTGAAGGCTGAAAAGCTGGAGCTGCTTATATATCGCATCATCGTCTATCCCATCGATGTGTCTCCATGTTAGCGCTCCACCCTCTGCGGTAGTCAGGTTCTTTACAGCGTGAAAACTGAAGGCACTGAAATCTCCGATATTTCCGACCTTAACGCCTTTTCTCTGTGCGCCGAAAGAATGAGCAGTATCGGCATTAACAGAAACCCTGCCGATAGCTTTCTGGATCTCATTTGAAGGTCTGAACAGATCTTTCTTTTTTTCGGCTATCTCAAATATCCTGTCATAGTCACAAGGTATTCCCGCAAGGTCAACAGGTATGATCGCCTTAGTATTTTCATTTATCGCTGATTCAAGTGCATCATAGTCCATTTCAAGGCTGTCTTTCTGAGTATCGGCAAGAACAGGCTTTGCGCCGACATGGCAGATGACCGAAGCGGTAGCGGTATAGGTATATGCAGTCGTGATGACTTCATCGCCAGGACCTATGCCGAGAAGCCTTAATGCAAGTTCTGCACAGGCGGTCTGCGAATTGAGGCAGCACGCCATATTGGTTCCGACATAATCAGCGATATTCTTTTCAAACTGTTTTGTTCTGGGTCCTGTTGTTATCCAGCCCGAACGCAGGGCTTCTATGACCTCATCTATCTCAGCCTGCGATATATCCGGTGGTGAAAAAGGTATTTTCATATTATCGTTTTCCAATCTTTTTTTATCTATCATCAATGATTTTTATCCCAATAAAAATGCTCATATCCATTCCGCTGAAACCAGTCGAATGAACACAGCATATCACTATATTATGATACTACAAAATGCCGTCAATGTCAACTATTATTACCCTTTTTTCGTATTATTGCACAATAGCTTTCACACGTTGAATGTTTTTTTGATACACATTTCGTCCATATACTTAATATGCCCGAAAAATCGAGCTTTTTCCACACAAATATGCAATAAACAGTTAAAAAAGACGTAAAAAAAGAGAATGCAGCAAAAACTACATTCTCTATGCCGCTGACCGGACTTGAACCGGTACGGGTTTTACCCCGAGGGATTTTAAGTCCCTTGTGTCTGCCTGTTCCACCACAGCGGCTGACCAGCTTTAATATTATACATCACCCAGACCTGATTGTCAAGAGTCGGGCTTCTTTTCCTGGGGACAGTTCAAAGCTCTGAACTCTGCAGGAGATATTCCCTCACGTTTTTTGAACACGCTGCAGAAATAGCTGCAATCGTTATAGCCGACAAGCTGTGCTATTTCATTGACAGAATACTTTTCACCTGTAAGCATCACTTTCGCTCTCTGCAGGCGCTTCTTGGCAAGATACTCAAACGGACGCATATGATAGCAATCCTTGAACAGCCTGCAAAGATACTGAGGAGAGATATTGACCAGTGCAGAGAGATCGTCAAGAGACAGCTCCGACTGATAGTTTTCCTCGATAAAGGCAATAACAGGAGCGATCTGGATAAACTTCTGACCGTCGGCATTCTCAGCAGTGACATTTATCTGCTTATTGAGCTGCATCAACAGATCATAAGCAAGCGCAGAGCAATCGCTTATGACTGCATCGCCTTCCTCTTTTACGGCATGGATAATAGCCAACATTTTTCTGACAAGAGTTTCATGGTCACTGAGTTTTTCGCATCTTGGTTTAGTAAGTCTGAGCGTTTCAAGTATATTATCAATACTATTGCCGTCAAGATCGACGCCTATCAGCTGCCATTTCCCCTCTGAGGGAACAAGCTGATGAGGGACGAGTGCAGGAATGAAGATCATATCGCCTGCACGGACATTAGTACGTTTTTGCGAGATCACGACTTTTCCGCTGCCTTCTGCACAGATAAAAAGCTGATGGTACGGGTAGCCTGCGATCCGTTCGAGCGATTTTTCAAGTTCTCTGACACCCACAGCGCATACACACACCGGGAACATCTTAGTATCGCTGCACACAGGGTAACAATAAGAGGTCATTTCAAGGTCCTTTCAACTGTTTAATATTTTCGTAAGAATGTATATTGATGATAACACAATTACATCGATTTGTCAACAGTTTTCTCGCAAAACCCACAAAAAAATAAGAGGACACACAAGTGTCCCCTTTAGTTAATTCTGTTTAATTTATTCGTACAGTGGGTACTTCTTGCAGATCTCTCCAACGCCTGCTCTGATCTTGTCTGCGCTGTTCTCAAAATCAGATGCGGTGAGGTAGATATACTCTGCGATCTTCTCCATATCCTCCTCAACGAGACCTCTTGTTGTAACGGCAGGAGTACCGATACGAACGCCGCTTGTTACGAACGGGCTCTGAGGATCGTTCGGGATGGCATTCTTGTTTACTGTGATGTAAACCTCATCAAGCTTCTTTTCAAGCTCTTTGCCTGTTACATTGAACGGCTGGAGGTCAACGAGCATAAGGTGGTTGTCTGTTCCGCCTGAAACGAGGTTGAAGCCTCTCTTGAGCAGACCCTGAGCAAGAGCGTTAGCATTTGCAACGATCTGCTTGCCGTATGCTTTGAACTCAGGCTTGAGTGCTTCGCCGAGGCAAACAGCCTTGCCTGCGATAACGTGCATAAGAGGACCGCCCTGAGTACCAGGGAAGATAGCCTTATTGAACTTCTTTGCAAGCTCCTCGTTGTTGGTAAGGATCATGCCGCCTCTTGGTCCTCTGAGGGTCTTATGAGTTGTTGTTGTAACTACGTCTGCATATGGGATCGGGGACGGATGCATACCTGAAGCAACGAGTCCAGCGATATGAGCCATATCTACCATGAAATAAGCGCCGACTTCCTTGGCAACGTTTGAGATCCTCTCAAAATCAATTACTCTCGGATATGCGGAAGCACCTGCAACGATAAGCTTTGGCTTATTCTCTCTTGCGAGCTTTTCAAGGTTATCATAATCAATATAGCCGTCATCGGTCAGACCGTAAGGAACGATCTTATAGTTCTTACCGCTCATATTGACAGGTGAACCATGGGTAAGGTGTCCGCCTGCATCGAGGCTCATACCCATTATTGTGTCGCCTACATCGCAAAGTGCGAAATAAACAGCCATATTAGCCTGAGCGCCTGAATGAGGCTGAACGTTTGCAAACTTGCAGTCAAAGAGCTTGCAAGCTCTTTCGATAGCGATGTTTTCAACAACGTCAACACACTCGCAGCCGCCGTAATATCTCTTTGAAGGATAGCCCTCAGCATACTTGTTTGTGAGCGCACTTCCCATTGCAGCCATTACAGCAGGCGATACGATATTTTCGCTTGCGATAAGCTCAAGGTTTCTCTTCTGTCTTGCAAGCTCTGCAGCCATAGCCTTTCCGACTTCGGGATCAAAGCCTTCAACAAATCCGATAGTGTCCATTATTTCCATTTTCCACATACTCCTTTTCGGTCAATATTTTCAATAATAAACCTTATCTATTATAGCTTATTTTTTCGTAAATGGCAATAACTTTTTTTAAATTTTGCAGATTTTTTTCATTTTAGCTCACTCTATCCTGAACAAATTATTAAAATCTCTCTCAAAACACTTGCAATAAAAATAAAAAGATGCTATAATGAAGTTTCAGAACTCCACAGGAAAGGTGGGAAATATATTTGCCAATCAAGATACCGAACGATCTTCCTGCGTTTCAGACGCTTGAAGACGAGAATATATTTGTCATCGGCAACGAAAGGGCTTTGCATCAGGACATTCGTGCGCTGAAGATAGCTATCGTCAATCTGATGCCTGACAAGATCTCGACGGAAACGCAGCTTTTGCGCCTTTTGAGCAACACTCCGCTTCATGTTGACATTGATCTTGTACAGATGAACCACGTCAGCAAGAACACCTCGCAGGAGCATATGCTCGCTTTTTACAAGGGTTTTGATGAGGTAAGAGAAAACCGCTACGACGGTCTTATCGTGACAGGAGCGCCTGTGGAGCTTATGGATTTTGAACAGGTGGACTACTGGGACGAGCTTTGCGAAGTATTTGAATGGTCAAAGACCAATGTTTTTTCAACGATACACATATGCTGGGGCGCTCAGGCAGGACTGTACTATCACTACGGGATACCGAAATATCAGCTTGAGAGCAAGATGTTCGGCGATTTCAGGCACCGCAACCTGAAAAGAAAGCACCCTATCCTTAAAGGGTTCGGCGATACTTTCCACTGTCCTCATTCACGGCACACGGAGGTACGAAAGAGCGATGTTGAGAAGATCGATGACCTTGTGATACTGACAGAATCAAAGGAAGCGGGTCTGCATATGCTGGCAGACAAATCAGAGCGCAACTACTACATTTTCGGGCACTGGGAGTATGACCGTGATACGCTTGCAAAGGAGTATTTCCGTGATCTTGACCGCAAGCTTAAGATCGATATGCCGCAGCATTACTTCCCTAACGACGATGTCACCAAGACACCGAATTTTGACTGGGCTTGCTCGGCAAATCTTGCCTATGCGAACTGGCTGAACTACTGCGTATACCAGAAAACGCCCTATGACTTGTCCGAGCTTGAAAAATACAAATAAACGCAAAAAGAACTGTACATAAAATTGTACAGTTCTTTGCTTTTATCAAACTTATTCTACCGAGATGTAGTAGTAATAAACAGGCTGTCCGCCGTTTATCAGATTTATCTCATGGTTTACAAATTTAGCACTTACCTGCTTATAAAGCGCTTCTGCGGCTTCATCGGTAACATCTGCGCCGTAAAGGATAGTGATAAATGACGAATCACCCTTTACAAGCTTCTTGGTAAGCTTATAAGCAGCCTTCTGGAGATCTCTTTCTACCAGTGAGAGCTTGCCGTTCTCCATACAGAGTATCTCGCCTTTCTTGATAGCGTGACCGTCAAAATCGCTGTCTCTTGCGGCAAAGGTAACAGAACCCGTTGAAACTTTTTCAAGTGCGTTGGTCATTTCCTTGCGGTTTGCATTGAAATCAGCATCGGGGTCGAAAGCGAGCATAGCTGACATACCCTGTGGAATAGTCCTTGTCTGGAGCACGCATACTTTCCTGTCTGCAAGCTTTACAGCCTGCTCGGCAGCCATGATAATATTCTTATTATTCGGCAGAACGAAAACTATCTCAGCGGGACAGGACTCGATAGCTGCAAGGATGTCCTCTGTCGAAGGGTTCATCGTCTGACCGCCCTTAACGATGCAGTCTACGCCGATGTCCCTGAACATAGCCTCGATACCGTTTCCAGCGGCAACAGCAACAAAACCATACTGCTTTTCAGGTTTTGCAGGAACGAACTGCTGTTTGACTTCCTGTTGCTTTGCTTCGTGCTGGAGCTTCATGTTCTCGATCTTAGGCAGGTTGATATATCCGAACTCAAGTCCCTTCTGGATAGCCTTGCCCGGGTCATTGGTATGAACATGGACCTTGATTATCTCTTCATCGTCTACAACTACAACGCAGTCACCGATAGTTTCCAGATAAGCTCTGAGCTTGGTCGGGTCTGCACAGTCGGGCTTTTTGGTGATGAGCATTTCGGTGCAGTATGTAAAGGTTATTTCCTCATCGAACTCGCCGACTGCTGAAGCAAATGTTTCGACGGTAACTTTTTTCTTTTCGGCCTGCTGTGCTTCAACAACAGCGCCGCCCTTGAAAACATCTCTGATAGCTTCAAAGATTATTACAAGACCTTTTCCGCCTGCGTCTACGACACCTGCTTTAGCAAGTGCAGGAAGGAGCTTAGGTGTTTCTTCGAGTGATCTTGCAGCCTGGGCACATACCTCATCCATTATCACGCATGGGTCATTGGTAGTATGCAGAGTCTCTCTTGCTTTCTCGGCAGATTCTCTTACAACAGTAAGGATAGTACCCTCAGTTGGTTTCATTACCGACTTGTAAGCACCGTTCACGCCGTTTTCAAGGCTCACAACAAGGTCTTCTGCGGACATTTTCTTTTTGCCCGAAAGAGCCTTTGAGAAGCCACGGAAGATAAGCGATGTTATAACGCCTGAATTTCCTCTTGCGCCTCTGAGAAGTGCGGAAGCCATTGTTTTTGCAACTTCCGATACTTCAACGGTATCCTTCATTTTATTCAGTTCGGGCAGAGCGTTGCCCATTGTCATGGAAATATTCGTTCCCGTATCGCCGTCAGGCACAGGGAACACATTAAGCTCGTCCACGGATTTTTTCTGATTTGCTATACTGTGTGCCGCACTGATAAATGCGTCACGAAGCATACTTCCTTCAATCACAGATCTTTTCCTCCAGTCATCAGTTGATCATTTCGTCGATAAACACATTCACGGACTTAACGCTGACACCCGCCTGCTCCTGCAGGACATAAGTGACTTTATGGATTATGCTTTCGACAATAGCGCCAACATTTACACCATAATTTACTGTTATATGCAGATCTACCACCAGCTGTTCGCCTTCCTGTCTGATAATGACGCCCTTGGTGGTATTCTCTTTTTTGAGCATTGCGATCATTCCCTGCTTCGCTCCGTAGACATTCAGTCCGGCTACGCCAAAGCAGCTTTCTGCAGTATTGGAAATAAGCTGTCTGAGATATGCTGTTGAGATGCCGATAGTTCCAAGATGGTTCTTATATTTTATCATGATACCACTCCTTTTACCGCACTACATATTTTTAGGCATGACCTATTTTACCTATTCAGTTCATTATAACACATTAATTCCGATTTTTCAAGTCCTTAGCTATTTTTTTAAAAGACTGAACAAACTAAGATTCTTCATCATATCTTTTTTCGACATGTCTTGTAGTTGCTATTGCAGCTGCGATAACGCTTTTTGCACCGAGCTTTTTCAGGCAGCTGGCGCAGGCATTCATAGTTGAGCCAGTTGTATAGACATCATCGCAAAGCAGAACGGTCTTCCCTTTCAGGTTTTTGCTGTCATCTGCGATGCGGAAACTGCTCATGGCATTATCAGCCTTTTCATTCTTAGGCAGCTTATGGTGATCTACAAGGGTATCTGCATGTACGATAAGGTTTGTATCAAGCGGTTTCCCGATCTGTTCGCAGATACACTTTGCTATCATCTCAGACTGATTATATTTTCTTTTACGAAGTTTTTTACTTGACATTGGAACGCAGGTAACAAGGTCTATTTTTTCAATCAAGTTTTTGTTTTCAAGTTCTGTTCTGAGCAGCCCGGCACTGAACTCGGCAAAATTGCTGCCTTTATTATACTTGAGTGCATATATGGCATTGATACACGGCTGTTCGTAATAGAACAAAGCTATGCAGTTTTCAAATGCAAGTTTTGAATGGTCGATACATTGGCTCTTTCCGCAGACAGAGCAGAGTTCATCAGTTATAACGATCAGTTTTTCTCTGCATTTTCTGCACATAGTCTTATCCCACGGTATGACTTTCGAGCAGGCGGGACATCTGTTGGGCAGAAAAAGATCGGCAATATACTTCTTAACATCAGAAAGCTTCATCTTCATCGTCCTCTGCCACCATTTCCATGAGCATTTCCTTCAGGGCTGTATAACGCAGATTTCTTCGGTCATTGAGTATCATATAGTCGGTAAGTTTCTCCGAGCCTACGATTATAAGCATCTTTTTGGCTCTTGTGACTGCTGTATAGAGCAGATTGCGGTAATAAAGCTTATCAGAGCCGCCAAGAACAGTGAGGATAACATAATCGAACTCGCTTCCCTGGCTTTTATGCACGGTTATCGCATATGCAAGCTCAAGGTTATCAAGCATGGGACGGTTATATGTAGCTATTCTGCCTTCAAAGTCGATAACGGCAGTACCGAGCAGTCTGTTGACGCTGAGTATGATGCCTATATCGCCGTTGAAAATGCCTGTGCCTTTTTCTTCGCTTTCATCGTCAAGCTGTTTTTTCCAAAGTATCTGATAATCGTTTTTGGTCTGCATGACCTTATCGCCTGCACGGTAGGTATACAGCGGCGTTTTTATTTCACTTTTGCCTGCCATTTTCGGATTGAGCTGCTGCTGCAATACTTTATTGAGTTCTACTGTTCCGCAGGGACCCTGACGGGTCGGCGAGATGACCTGAATATCGGTCATTGGAGATATGCTGTAAGCCTTGGGGAGCCTTTCCCTGCAAAGAGAGACTACAAGCTCGGTAAGCTTTGACGGGTCAAGGCGCTGCATAAAGAAAAAGTCGTTGTCTCTGACGGTATAATCAACAGGCTGACCGTTTACTATCTTATGAGCATTCATAACTATCTGCGAGCTTTGAGACTGACGGAATATCTCTTTAAGCTTAACGACTGACATAGCTCCGCTTTCGATAATATCTTTCAACACGTTTCCTGCACCAACAGACGGGAGCTGGTCGCTGTCGCCCACAAGCACGAGTTTGCAGGTGACTTTCACGGCACGAAGCACCGCTTCAAAAAGCAGAGAATCGACCATTGACATCTCGTCGATTATAAGTGCATCACAGTCCAGCGGTTCATTCTCGTCGTGCTTGAAATGCGGCATATTATCCTTAGCAAACTCGACTTCAAGAAGTCGGTGAATAGTCTTTGCTTCAAAACCTGTAAGGTCACTGATACGCTTTGCGGCTCTTCCTGTCGGGGCGCAGATCATAACGTTAAGTCCCTGCTGCTGATAAAGGGAGATTATTGCATTGAGCGTAGTGGTCTTTCCTGTTCCGGGTCCTCCTGTTAGCACGAGGAATCCTTTTGAAAGCGCAAGGTTGATCGCTTGCCTTTGTATCTTTTCATACTTGATATTATTATTCTCTTCCTCAAGGTCGATGACTGTGGAAAAGTCGATATGGTTATCGTAAGTGAGCTGGCGCATAACGCACAGTCTGCGTGCGATATAGCTTTCGGCTTTAAAATAATCCCTGAGCATCGCAAAAGGTCTGTTTCGCTTATTATAGCAAAAGATCATTTCATCTTCTATCTGTTCATCCAGCACAGCTTTGAACTGCTCGGGAGAAACGGAAAGAAGCTCGGTGCATTTCTTTGTAAGCTTATCAAGCGGAAGACAGGTATGACCTGCTTCGGCATTTTTTGAAAGCACATGGTCTATACCAGCTTTTATCCTGTTTGAGCTGTCAGCAGGTATATTCATTTTAAGCGCTATCTCATCTGCTTTTGCAAACGGAAGATCTACCCCGAATGAACATAACATATAGGGGTTGCGCTTTATCATTTCAGCCGCAGGCTCTCCCCACCTCTGCCATGATTTTACGCCATACGAAACAGGCAGCATAAGCTCTTTCATATAATTCATCAGCTGGCGGACAGCAAAAGTCGCACGAAAGTCCTCAGATATTTTCTTTGCGGTCTTTTTTGATATACCTTTTATCCTTGTGAGCTGCTGAGGGTCATTTTCAATAATGTCGAGTGTTTCCTCTCCGAACTCATCGACAAGGCGCTTGGCTGTTACGGCTTTTATGCCCTTGACAGCGCCGCTTGCGAGGTATTTAAGTATAGCATCTGTTGTTTGCGGGAGCAAACGTTCAAACATAACGGCTTTGAACTGTTCTCCGTATTTCGAGTGATTAGTATAATCGCCTGTAACTGTAAGCGATTCACCCTCATCGACATCTATGAAATTACCTACGACGGTAACGAGGTCATCGCCTGTATTGAGCATAAGGACACAATAGGCAGAATCATCGCTTTTATAGATGATACTGTCCACCTCACCGCTCAGTGTCTGATACTGTTTTTCTGTCTGAGCCATAACTCCTTACGCTCCTTTCGTTTAATTAATCCCAAGATAGCCTTTCAGCTCGCAATATCTGAGACAATGTACTATCGGATATTTCCTTTCAAGTGACCTGACCTTTTCAGTTACAAAGTCATCATCATTTACAAGCAGGATAATATCCCGTGAGCATCTGCTGCCCGAAAAGACTTCCTCCCAGTAGCAGCTTTTCACAAGCATCTCCATGTCCTTTGAGCTTTGCTCAAACGGTATAAGCACATAGCTTTTGATTCTTCTGCGGCATTTATCAAGTCTGACCGCCTTAAAGCAGAAAATACCGATCACTGCTGCGGCTATCGTCACAGTTATTATCACACTGTAAAGCATATGCACACCTCCGCATAGTTATTTGCTCTATGGTATGCAAAAATCTGCTTTGGTGTGAACAAACAAGCGGACAGTCAAAACTGTCCGCCCGAAATTTTTAGAGAATTACTGTTCTGCGTTTTTCTTTGCTTCGATGTCTGCAAGAGCATCTTTTCTTGAAAGATTGATCCTGCCCTGGTTGTCGATCTCCATTACCTTGACAACTATCTCGTCGCCAACAGAAACGATGTCCTCGACCTTTTCAACTCTCTGCTTGTCAAGCTTGGAGATATGAACAAGTCCGTCCTTGCCAGGAGCGATCTCAACGAATGCACCAAACTGCATCAGCTTTACAACCTTGCCCTTGTAGATAGCGCCTACCTCCGGGTCGTTAGCGATAGTATCGATGATAGCGATAGCCTGCTTTGCCTTATCAAGATCAAGACCTGAAACGAATACGTTTCCGTCCTCGGAAATGTCGATCTTAACATCGCAGTCAGCAGAGATCTTCTGGATGACTTTTCCGCCTGAACCGATGACCTCTCGGATCTTATCAACAGGAACTTTAGTTGTGAGCATCTTAGGAGCCCACTTGCTGACAGTAGGTCTGACCTCAGGGATCGCCTTGAGCATGATCTCATCAAGGATATAGTTTCTTGCCTTGTGTGTCTTTTCAAATGCACTTGCGATTATATCATAAGTAAGTCCGTCTACCTTGATGTCGACCTGGATAGCTGTGATACCGTTCTTTGTACCGCCTACCTTGAAGTCCATATCGCCGTAGAAGTCCTCAAGGCCCTGGATGTCCACCATTGTCATCCAGCTGCCGTCCTCCTTTGTGATAAGACCGCAGGAGATACCTGCAACAGGAGCCTTGATCGGAACACCTGCGTCCATAAGAGCAAGAGTAGAGCCGCAGATAGAGCCCTGTGATGTTGAACCGTTAGAGGAAAGGACCTCAGAAACGCAGCGGATAGCATAAGGGAAATCCTCAACTGAAGGGATAACAGGAACGAGCGCTCTTTCAGCAAGTGCGCCGTGACCGATCTCACGTCTTCCGGGTCCTCTTGAAGGCTTTGTCTCGCCAACAGAGTAAGATGGGAAGTTGTACTGGTGCATATATCTCTTGTTTGTTTCCTCGTCAAGTCCGTCGAGCTTCTGAGCATCGGATACAGGACCAAGTGTTGCGATAGTCATTACCTGTGTCTGTCCTCTTGTGAAGATGCCGGAGCCGTGAACTCTCGGCAGAACGCCAACCTCGGCAGCAAGAGGTCTGATCTCATCGATGCCTCTGCCGTCAACACGCTTGCCGTTATACAGCCACTCTCTTACGATGCTCTTCTGAGCCTTGTACATAACCTCGCCGATGATGTCGGGAAGGTTCTCATATTCCTCAGAGAATGTTTCAAGAATCTCGTCCTGGATAGGAACGAGTCTTGCATCTCTTACGTTCTTGTCATCTGTATCAAGAGCATACTTGAGCTGGTCGCCGAACTTTTCAGCGATCTTGTCCATCATATCGTGGTCAAGCTCCATAGACTCAAACTCAAACTTAGGCTTGCCTATCTGCTTCTGGATGTCAGAAATGAATGCAACCATATTCTTTATCTCGGCATGACCGAATTTGATAGCTTCGAGCATAAGATCATCAGGGATCTCGTTAGCGCCAGCCTCGATCATAACTACCTTATCAGCTGAACCTGCAACAGTGAGGTTGAGGTCATTATGCGCTCTCTGCTCAAGTGTAGGATTGAGCACGAGCTGTCCGTCAACATAGCCTACATTGATAGATGCAACTGGACCGTTCCAAGGAATATCGGAAATAGAGATAGCGATAGAAGCAGCGATCATACCTGCGATCTCAGGTGAGTTATCAGGCTCTACCGAAAGGACTGTGATAACGACGGTAACATCGTTTCTCATATCTTTAGGGAACAGAGGTCTGATAGGTCTGTCAACGCATCTTGAAGCAAGGATAGCTTTATCAGAAGCCTTGCCTTCTCTCTTTGTGAACGAACCCGGGATCCTTCCTACCGAATACATCTTTTCCTCAAAATCAACGGAAAGCGGGAAAAAGTCAACGCCCTCCCTTGGCTTTGCTGATGCGGTCACGTTTGCCATTACGACTGTCTCGCCGTATCTTACCCAGCAGGAGCCGTTTGCAAGTCCGCAGGTCTTTCCTGTTTCAACAACGACAGGTCTGCCTGCATAAGTCGTTTCAAAAGTCTTGAAATTCTCAAACATTTTTTCTTCCTCCAAATTTAAGATTCTTATTTGGTGAAGACATTAGCAATAAACACAGCTCACGCATTTGCATAAGTTCTGTTTAATGCTAATACGCCTGCACCAAACATAGTTCTGTTTTCTTTATTATACACCAAAAGGCAAAGGCGAAAATACGCCTCTGCCTTGATGGATAACAGCAAAAATTACTTACGGATACCCAGCTTCTCGATTGTAGCTCTGTATCTGTTGATGTCCTTCTTCTTGAGATAGTTGAGAAGATTTCTTCTCTTACCGATCATCTTGAACAGACCGCTTCTGGAGTGGTTGTCCTTCTTGTGTGTTTTGAGATGCTCAGTCAGGTCGGAGATCCTTCTTGTAAGGATAGCGATCTGTACCTCAGGGGATCCTGTGTCGTTCTCATGAGTCTTGTTAGCCTCGATAACGGCTGTCTTTTCATCTTTTCTCAGCATTGTTACGTACCTCTTTCAAATAATTATTTCCTCTGTCGAAGGATATGGCAGGTAGCTTTCCCATTTGGGCTTGACCCATATTCTGCGGCAGGGATACGCTGTCAACACAGCATTGATTATTATACTATATAAGTGCGGATTTGTAAAGTGTATTCACGAAAAATTTACACTTTGCACTATGGCGGCTATTCTGCTTATCAGGTATGAAGCATTACCTTATTCCAGGCAGTACGCTCCTTGGTGTCCGGTTCATCCTTTGGTGCTTCTGCGAGCAGGCCCTTGTGCATCTTAGCAGCAGTGAGGGTGTTCTTCATCAGCATAGCGATAGTCATAGGTCCTACGCCGCCGGGAACAGGAGTGATGAATCCTGCTTTTTCCTTGCAGCTTTCAAAATCAACGTCTCCGCACAGCTTACCGTTCTCGTCTCTGTCCATTCCGACATCGATAACGACAGCGCCCTCTTTGATATAGTCTGCATCGATTATCTTTGGCTTGCCGACTGCAACAACGAGAATGTCAGCCTCGGAGCATACTTTCTTGAGGTCCTTTGTCTTTGAGTGGCAGATAGTGACTGTACCGTTCTGGTGCAAAAGAAGCATAGCCTGCGGTTTGCCGACGATATTGCTTCTGCCGATGACAACACAGTTCTTGCCGGCGATCTCTGTGCCTGTTGACTTGATAAGCTCCATTACGCCTGCAGGTGTGCATGGCAGGAAGCTGTACTCACCTATCATTATCTTGCCCACATTCACAGGGTGGAAAGCGTCAACATCCTTTTCAGGAAGGATATTGTTGATGATGACCTTGTCGTCAAGGTGCTTTGGCAGAGGCAGCTGGACGAGTATGCCGTCTACTTTGTCGTCCTTGTTGAGCTTATCAACAAGAGCAAGCAGCTCTTCCTCGGTGGTTTCCTCCGGGAGTGCATATTTGTAGGAATTGAAGCCCACAGTTTCGCAAGCCTTTTCCTTGTTTCTTACGTATACCTGTGAAGCAGGGTCATTGCCCACGATAACTACCGCAAGACCTATCTCTATCCCCTGCTCTTTGAGTTTTTCCGTTTCAAGTCTGATGTCCTCTTTTACCTGTGCGGATACTGCTTTTCCATCGATTATGTTTGCCATTTCAGTCACCTCTTAATTATTGCCTTTGGGCTTGTTGTTATTTGATCTGTTATTGTTCTGCTTGTTGCCCTGTTTGTTGTTATTCGGCTTGCTGCCATTGTTATTATTCTTGTTCTGACCGCCCTGCTTATTACCGCCCTTGTGCTTATTGCGGTTTCTGTTGCGGTTTTTGTTATTATTGTTCTTCTGACCGTTTCCGCCGTTATTATTGCTGTTATTCTGCTTAGGCTTTTCCTCGGTCTCAGGTTCGTCTTTCTTTTCTTCGGGCTTTTCTTCCTCAGGCTTTGTTTCTTCCTTAGTCTCCTCAGGCTTTTCTTCCTCAGGCTTTGTTTCTTCCTTAGTCTCCTCAGGCTTTTCTTCCTCAGACTTTGGTTCTTCCTTGGTCTCCTCGGTCTTTTCTTCCTCAGACTTTGGTTCTTCCTTGGTTTCCTCAGGCTTTTCTTCCTCAGGCTTGGTTTCTTCCTTAGTCTCCTCGGACTTTTCCTCTGTATCCTTGCCGTCGAGCTTAGCTCTTGCAGCCTTTCTCTCGGCAGCAGCCTTCAGGTCAGCCTGTTCAGCCTTTTCAAGAGCTTCTTTCTGCTTTTTCTTTGCGGTCTCGCCGAACTGTTCTTCAAATTCCTTTTCAAGCTCGGCTGTATCCTCGCCGTTTTTCTTCGCTTCTGCTATCTTTGATTTAAGTGCCTTGCGCTCTTTTTCAAAACGGATAGCATTATCATACTGAAGGATCTGCTCTCTCGAAAGCTCTGTGTCCTTGAAGAAAACATAGTCCTTGTACTTGTGTATCCTTACTCTCATAACTATGATTATTGATACGCTTGCCAGGAAACAGAGACCTGCAAGAAGCTGTGAAGCTCTAACGCTTCCGATGTAAAGTGAGTCTGTCCTCAGACCTTCGATGAAGAATCTGCCCAGGCCGTACCAGCCTGCGTAGCCGATTATAAGCTCGCCGTCAAACTTTCTGTGCTTGAACAGCAGGTGCAGCAGAATGAAGCCTGCGATGCACCACAGCGATTCATACAAAAAGCACGGGTGGATAGGCTTGAACGGGTCAACGCTGCCGTCGGTGATGTTCTTGCTGACGTAATCGGCAGTTGTTTTGCTTATCATTCCCCACGGCATATCCGTGTTCGTTCCGAAACATTCCTGGTTGAAAAAGTTGCCCCAGCGCCCGATAGCCTGACCGATAAGGAAGCACGGCGCAGCAACGTCGAGTATCGCCAGCAGCCCCAGCTTTTTCTTTTTGGCGATGAATCCGCCCACGAGTATCGCTCCGAGTATGCCGCCGTAAACAGCAAGTCCGCCGTCACGGAAATCAAAGAACTTGGTTATCGGTGTTGAATCGCTGAAAATAACGTAGTAAAGTCTTGCGCCGATTATCGCACCGAAGAAGCCGCCGATGACTGCATCTGTTGCTCTGTCGGGGTCGATGCCTGCTTTTTTCATTCTCTTAAAGCCATAGATAAGTGCAAGCACGATACCCACTGCGATAAGAAAACCGTACCAGTAAATTTTGAAATTTGTTCCCGGGATAGTGAACATTACTCTGTCGATGTCGATGCCCGACTTGAGTACGTTGTCTCCGTCTCCGAAGTTCGGGAAATACACCTTGTCAGGATTATCCTCAAGTGTTTTCCACATTGTTTCCGCACTGTCTGCCATAGTCTGTGCGAACTGAATCATTTTACATTCTTCCTTTCTGTCCCTATAACATTTATTCCTTACTTTGTACTATGCTTATGCTGCTGCGCTTTACGCTGAACAGGTCATCTATCATATCCTCGCACTCTTTTGCGGAGAGCGAAGCGATGATGTCAAGATCGTCAAACAGCGTAACATCTCCGCAGTCAAAGTGATAGTAAAGCATTGCATCAGCGCAAGCCTTGACATCATTTATGCTGCTGACTTTTTCTCCGTAGCGCACACGCTTGTCAGTCTCGAAGGCTTCTTTATCGAGTCCCTCGGTCTTTAATCTTTCTATCTCAGCGAAGATACGCCTTGCAACTTCATCAGGGTCTTTGGATTCGCCCTCTATGATGCAGCAGAAATATCTTTCAGAGCTTGTATACACGAAAGTTCCGAGCGCAGAATTGATAAGTCCTTCTTCGAGCAAGCTGTTATAAAGCGGTGATGTCTGTCCGATAAGCTGTTCAAGCAGCATAGCAGCAATGACCGACTTTTTCACATATTCTTTTCCTGAAGGAGACTGCGTTTTGAATCCTAAGCAAAACACCGGAAGCCCGACTGATGCACTGTCGCACACTCTGCTCTCACAGACCTCGTCTGGTTCTTCAGGGAACCTGGTCTGAAGGTGCATATCACTGCTCGGTTTAAGCTTTTTATCACAGATGTCAAGCACAGTCTGCTCGTCAATATTTCCTGCGATGGAAAGAGTCATATTGTGCAGGTTATAAAAAGCATTGTAGCATTGATACAGCAGCTCCGGAGTTATCTCTGCGATAGATTCAACTGTTCCTGCAACATCTATCCTGACAGGATTATTCTTGTAAAGCGCTTTCAGCAGATTTTTGAAGCACTTCCTTGTCGGTGAGTCGTCACCCATTTTTATCTCCTGAGCGATGATCCCCTGTTCCTTGTCAACGTTCTCCTTTGTAAAATACGGAGACTGGACAAAATCAAGCAGTATTTCCAGCGACTGCTCGTAATTATCGGTGCAGCTGAAAAGATAAGCTGTTATATCAGTCGATGTGAAGGCATTTGCTGATGCGCCTGTCTGAGCATACTGATCAAAAACGCTGCTGTTGTCATCAGACTCAAAAAGCTTGTGTTCAAGGTAATGTGCGATGCCATCTGGAACTTTGATAAAGTCTTCGGCAGCGTCCGTTTTGAAACAGTTGTTTATCGAGCCGTACTTTGTTCCGAAAAGCGCCTCGACTGTTGAGAAGCCTTCTTTTTTCCACATCATTATATCAAGTCCCGAAGGATGATGCACGATGGTGTACTGCTCATCAAGCTGTGCGCTTGAAATGATCTGCTTATCCATTATCGCTCACCTCCTGCTGTGACTGCATTACATAGAAGGTATCATATTCAAAGGTGTTTGCACAGTCTATTACCTGCTGTCTGGTGATGCTGCGGAAAAAATCACAGACCTGTTCGGGTGTATATGCTGTGCCTCTTGTGTTCTGGGCGATATAATACTCAGCCATGCGGTATATGGAATCGTTGTTGGATTTGAAGCCTGTGCAGAGATAATTCTCAGCATTTTCAAGCTCCTGATCGGTAAACTCGCCGTTTTTCAAAGCTTGGAGCTGGTCAAGGATTGCTTTTTCGGCGATTTCGATGTTTTCTTTGCTGACTCCGCTGGAAACCACGAGAGTACCCTTGAGATCGGAATAAGCTGCAGAGCAGTAATAGCACAGCGACATCTTTTCCCTTACATTTGAAAACAGCTTGGAGAAAGGTGTTCCGCCGAGGACAGCTGCAAAGACCTTTGCAACATAGACG
The DNA here is from genome assembly GCA_947307175.1 of uncultured Clostridia bacterium. GTDB lineage: Bacteria > Bacillota > Clostridia > Oscillospirales > Ruminococcaceae > Hominimerdicola. The sequence continues at coordinate 16,903 of CAMZIK010000015.1, read as the reverse complement.
TCCTTGCAGGGTGACTTGAAAGCCATTATCATCTTGCACTGGTTGACATCAAGCGTTTCGGTTTTTCTTTCCGTCTGCGCTTTTAAAGCAGAGAGATTCTGATAGCTTACTTCAATGATGTTTTTTCTTTCAAGCTTTTTCATCGCTTCTTCAATGACGGGTCTTACCGCATCGAAATCTCTGCCGCACATGGTTATCTCTATCCGAGATGAAGTGATGAGCGAAATGTATCTGTCATAAAGCTGCTGCGGTGTTATCGACCTTGCATTTTCAATAGTGCCCAGCATACTAACGCTTGAAGGCTCATTCTTATAGATGATCTCTCTTGCACGGCGCATTGAATAGCCGAATTTATCGTTTATCTCGGCTCTGATGTTGTCCTCAAGCTCTTTTTTGCGCATCTCAACGTATTTTTCGCAGAAAGCATCATTCTCAAGCTGAGGATCGAACAGGCAGTCAAGCAGAGTCCTTACAGCCTTTACGGAGATATTCTCCTTGCCTATGGTATAATCATCACAGATATACTCTATGCTCAGTCCGTTTTCCTGAATATCTCCCACACGTCTTGACCTGGTCGAAAGCACTGCGCCATAGAGATATGCAAGGCTTTTCGTAAGTTCTGAAAGCGAGGGATTACTGCGGTTTGACGAAGCAAGTATCTCTGCAACAAGAGTGTTCAGCGGTGCATTCTTTGCATCAACAGGTGACACAAAAGACACGCTGATATAATTCGATTTGAATTTTACATCTGTGATCTCGGTCAGGGCGATACCTTCACCGATAACGCTTCTTTTATAAGAGATCGGCATACCATTCCTCCTATCAGTCAAGCTGTCTGCAAGCAGACACCGATCATTTTTTCTTTTCCATGAACGCAACGTTTTCATCGCCAGCAAGCTGCTGAAAGCTCTGTATCAGCTTGCTGTCAAGGCGGATAAACGGCGTTTCTTTCAGACTTGTTTTTCTTTTTATATCTGCAAAGTATATTACAAGCCTGCTGTCCTGCGGCAGACCTTCAGCAGACTTTGCGAGCTGCTTTATCTTATCATTGAGCTGTTTGTCGGTCGAATTGGTTCTGATGCAAAGGTCACGGCTTTTGCTTGTTCTGACAAATTCATCAGCGCTTACTATGCTGTCAGCGATGAGCTTCGGTCTTTCGTCCTCACGCCCTGAGATCTTTCCGCTGACATGAATGATACTGCCTTTAGTCAGTATGCCCGAACAAGCACGGTAAAGCTCAGGGAAAACAACTATCTCCATCGAAGAAGTTCTGTCCTCGATCTGAACAAAGCACATCATATCGCCTTTTTTTGTCCTCAATGGCTTGTTTGAAACTACCATTCCGACAAGTCCTGCATGTTTACCGTCATCAGCGCCTTCGCTTTCTTCATGCTCGGCAACTATCTGCATAACGCTTCGGCACTTGTCTGCTTTTGCAAAAGCGGCATAGTCATCTGTCGGGTGAGCCGAAAGGTACATTCCAAGAGCTTCATGCTCATATTCAAGCAGCTGTCCGAGTGGGAACTCATCAAGCTTGGGTATTTGCTTTTCAAACGAAGAAACGCTTTCCTGTCCGCCGAGACCGAAAAAGTCTATCTGCCCTTCGATATTGGATTCACGCTGATGTGCAGCCGCAGACATCAGCTCTGCGCAGGCATTGAGCATCTCTCGTCTGTTGTTTTCAAAGCAGTCGAATGCTCCGCTTTTTATCAGAGCTTCTATCGTTCTGGTGCTTATATCACGTCCGCTTACACGGCAGCAGAAGTCCCACAAGGACTTGAAATCTCCGCTTCTATTTCGCTCGGCAATTATATTTGCTATCGCAGCCTCACCGAGACTTTTGACTGCAAGCAGAGCAAATCTTATGCCTTCTTTCTGGGCCACAAAGCCTCGCTCGCTCTTGTTAATATCTATGGGAAGCACCTTGACACCGCTTTTGCTGACACCTGCAATATAGCTGAAAAGCTTTTCTGTGCTGTCAAGCAGAGCGTTGGTCATGAGCGCTGCCATATATTCTTTATAGTGGTGACATTTCAGATATGCCGTCTGGTAGGATATTGTCGCATAAGCAGCAGCGTGGGATTTATTGAAGGCATAGCTTGCAAAGGAAGTCATCTCATCAAAGATCTCGTTAGCGATCTTTTCGGGGACACCGTTCGCAACTGCGCCAACGCACTGCCCTTGTTCACCGTGGACAAAAGCTTTTCTTTCAGCTTCAAGCACATCGGCTTTTTTCTTTGCCATTGCTCTGCGCACTATATCGGCTCTGCCGTAGGAATATCCCGCAAGTGTTCTGAATATCTGCATTACCTGCTCCTGATATACTATGCAGCCGTATGTGACCTCAAGTATATCTTTCAGGAGCGGATGCTTATAAGTCACCAGCTCAGGATTATGCCTGTTGCGGATATAGGTGGGTATCGAGTCCATAGGACCCGGTCTGTAAAGCGAGATGACTGCGATAAGGTCTTCTATTCCCGTCGGGTGAAGCCTTGTTATCGTTGCGGTCATTCCTGCACTTTCAAACTGGAACACTCCCTCTGTTTTTCCCTGGGAGAGCATTTCATATACTGCCTTATCATCAAGAGGTATCTTATTTATATCAAAATCGGGTATTTCTTTTCTGACCTGCTGTGAGCAGTGATTTATTATCGTAAGGTTCCTCAGTCCGAGAAAATCTATTTTCAGCAGGCCGAGCCGTTCAAGTATCGTCATGGTATACTGCGTTGAGACCTGACCGTCACGGGCATACACGGGAACATAATAGTCAACAGGCTCTTTGGTGATAACTACGCCTGCTGCGTGAGTGGAGACATTCCTCGGCATTCCCTCGACTTTTATTGCGGTATCTATAAGCTCCTTGATCTTTGCATCACCGTTATACAGCTTTGCGACTTCGGGAACAGCTTTTACAGCCTGGGAAAGTTCAAGCCCTCTGGGGACAGCTTTTGAGACTGTATCTCCGACCTGATATGAAAGTCCCATGACTCTTGCTACGTCACGTATCGCCTGCTTTGCGGCCAGCGTACCGAAAGTGGCTATCTGTGCGACATGGTCAGTACCGTATTTATTGATGACATAGTCGATGACTTTCTGTCTGCCTTCCATGCAGAAATCGACATCGAAATCGGGCATTGAAACTCTTTCAGGATTGAGGAATCTCTCGAACAGAAGATTATATTTCAGTGGGTCTATGCCTGTTATGCCTATACAGTAGGCACAAAGGCTACCTGCACCCGAACCTCTGCCGCAGCCGACGGGTATACCGTGGGTCTTGGCATAGTTTATGAAATCCCAGACTATCAGATAATAGTCGGTGTAGCCCATTTTTGTGATTATGTCAAGCTCATATGCAAGGCGTTTCCTTGCTTCCCCGGTCGGCTTTTCATAGCGCTTTTCAAGCCCTTTTTCACACATTTCACGCAGGAACTTTTCATTGTCCTGCACGCCGTCGATATGAAAATATGGGAGCTTTGTCTGACCGAATTCAAACTCAACATTGCACATCTGTGCGATCTTAACGGTGTTTGCGACCGCATCGGGATAGCTGCTGAAAAGCTGAGACATTTCGTCTCCGCTTTTAACATAAAACTCCTCGGTCGGAAATTCAAGCTTATTAGGGTCGTCAAGCGTTGTCGCCGTTGAGATACAGACAAGGACTCTCTGAGCCTTTGCGTCATCTTTTCGCAGGTAATGGCAGTCATTTGTTGCCGCAAGCGGTATCCCAGTTTCCTGCGAAATTCTTGCAAGCAGCGGAATGATACGCTTCTGGTCGTCTATGCCGTGATCCTGAATTTCAAGATAGTAATTGCCCTGACCGAAAATGCTGTTGAATTTCAGAGCCGTTTGTTTTGCGCCTTCATAGTCGCCGTTTACAAGCTTTCTCGGTATCTCTCCTGCAAGGCAGGCGGACAGGCAGATAAGCCCTTCGCTGTACTTTTCAAGCAGTTCGAGGTCAACTCTCGGCTTGTTGTAAAAGCCCTCGGTATAAGAAAGTGAAACGAGCTTTATAAGGTTTCGGTAGCCCTGCTGATCTTTGCAGAGCAGCACAAGATGATAAGGCGAGGAATCAAGCTTATTGACCTTATCGTGTCTTGTTCTCGGTGCAACATACATCTCACAGCCGATGATCGCTTTGATTCCCTGAGCTTTACAGGCATTGTAGAACTCAACGGCAGCAAACATATTTCCGTGATCGGTCACGGCACAGCTTGTCTGTCCAAGCTCTTTTACACGCTTTACAAGCTCAGTGAGCCTGCATGCACCGTCAAGCAGCGAATACTCGCTGTGAAGATGAAGATGTACAAAATCAGTCAAGTCGTTTCGCCTTTTCCTTTCGTATATTCTCAGCTATCTCGGCTATTTTCTGCATGCGGTGATTAGCTCCCGAACGGGAGATAGGCGGATCAAGCGCAGCTCCGAGTTCCTTTAAGGTATAATCTATATTCTCATATCTTACTCTTGCTATCTCACGCAGACTGTCGGGCAGACTGTCAAGCCCCATTGTAGAGTCGATAAGCTCAATGTCGCTTATCTGTCTTTCGGCAGCGCCGAGCGCCTTGTCGATATTGGCGTTATCGCAGTTCATAGAACGGTTTATCTTGTTCTTTACATCCTTCATCATCTTCACGTTAATTATCTCAAGCGAAGACATCTGCGCTCCCATCATAGTGAGAATGTCGATGATGTTTTCAGAGTCCTTGACATAAACGATCTGATAATGCTTTCTTTCGACGTGTTTTGGGATTATGCCATAGTTGTCTATAAGAAGCAGCCCGAGCGAATTGCAAAGCGAAAGCGTGGGCATAACAAATTCCATATGATACTTTTTTTCGGGATTGTTCACGCTTCCGCAGGCAAGAAAGATACCGCCGACAACATAAGGGTAATACTTCTGTTTTGGCAGGTCGTCCTTTGTCATTCCCCTGCTCTCATCGAGCTGGAAATAGTCAAGCAGATAAAGCCTGTCCTGCTGGTTCTTTATTCGCATATCGTAAAGCACGACAGTATTTTTTCTGTGTATCTCAGTGACCTCGACAGCATCGCTGCTTTCAAGTATCCTGCCGACATTGAGTACAAAGAAATCACGCAGCAAGGCATTTTCGGTCAGGACAGTTATGTTTTCATCGCTGAGCGAATTGGCACACAAAAGCACACCCATAAGACAGGCATCAGCCTTGTCCCGTGAGTTGATACGCTCGATTATTTCCTGTTTTGCTCTGTATGAAAACGAATGCTCCTGCATTATTCAACTTCCTATCGATTTTCAATATCTCTGTGCGAGATCCTTACTCTGTGACCAACTTCACGAAGATGCTGTGCAAGCGCTTCAGCAAACGCAACGCTTCTGTGTTTGCCGCCTGTACAGCCAAAAGCTATGACGAGCTGGGATTTTCCTTCCTTTTCATAAAGCGGAATAAGGAAATCTATCAGATCACACAGCTTATTGAGCAGCTTTTTCGATTGATCGAATTTCATAACATATGCGTAAACCTCGGGATTCAGTCCAGTCAGGTTTTTAAGTTCGGGTATATAAAACGGATTCGGCAGACATCTGACATCAAAAACAAGGTCGCCTTCGGGCATATATCCGAACTTGAATCCGAATGATCTGACATCAAGACGCATGAAATCAGTCGTTTCGGAGAATATTTCCCTCATTCTTTCACGGAACTCATTTACCGAAGAATTAGTTGTGTCGATATAATAATCAGCCATTGCCTTTATCGGCACAAGTGTTTCTCTTTCCGTTTCGATAGCTTTTCTGATATTTCCGTAGGAAACTTCATCAAGAGGATGCTTTCTTCTTGTTTCCTTGTATCTCCTTATGATAGCATCATCTGAGCAGTCAAGGAAAACGACTTTCAGGCTGACATCTTCCTCCATGAGCATCGAAAGAGTATCTTTGAGCTTGAGGAAAAGCTCACCACTTCTGATGTCGATAACGAAAGCAACTTTATCTATTTTTCCGTCAGACTGATTGCATATATCCACAAATTTTCCTATCAGCTCCGGAGGCATATTATCAATGCAGTAATATCCCATATCCTCAAGCACATCAACACAGCTTGATTTGCCCGATCCTGACATACCAGTGATTATTACGAACTGCATTTTCTAATCTTCCTCCTCTTTGAAAGGTATTATCCTGACTTCACATTCAAGGAACTGACCTGTCTTTTCCTGTACATTTTTTTGGACTTGTCTGATAAGCAACTTAACATCAGCTGAGGTCGCATTATCGACATTTATAACAAAGCCGCAGTGTTTTTCAGATACCTGCGCTCCGCCGACTTTGAAGCCTCTGAGACCACAGTCGTCGATAAGCTTACCTGCAAAGAAACCTGTCGGGCGTTTAAAGGTCGAGCCTGCACTTGGGAACTCTATCGGCTGTTTATCCTTCCGTTTTCCCATAAGCTCGTTCATCTTGCTCTCTATCTCAGCCCTGTCGCCTTTTCTTAGTTCAAAAACAGCATCGCATACGATAGCTCCGTTCTCCTGTATACTGCTGTGGCGGTATGAAAGCCCAAGCTGTTCGACCGTCAGCTTTTCGATCTCGCCTCTGACATTAACAACTGAACAGTATTTGATAACATCTTTTATCTCGCCGCCGTATGCTCCTGCATTCATGAACACCGCACCGCCCACCGTTCCGGGTATGCCGTAGGCAAATTCAAGACCTGTGAGCGAGTTTTCAAGAGCGAATCTGCAAAGCTTCATAAGGCTGCACCCTGCCTGCGCATATACGGTGGTTTCGCCAAGCAGTCTTATCTCGGACATCTCACCCGAAATATGAAGAACGACTCCCTCAAAGCCTTCATCGTCAAACAGCACATTTGATCCTTTTCCAAGCACAAAAGTGCGCACACGGTCTGCCCTTGCGGCATCGAGCAGCAAGCGCAGGCTCTCTCGTGAATTGACTTCAATCATCGCTGTGCAGTTACCGCCTATTTTAAATGTAGTATGTCCACAAAGCGGTTCATTCATTAGTATTTCGCAGCCGCAGCTTCGTGCGGTCTTAAACAAATTTTCAGTATTCATAGAAAAGCTGTCCAAAAAAACGGACTCTCCTTTCTCAAGGGATTTCTATTTCAGGATGTTTGCGGTGAATATACTCTTTAAGTCTTTCATGGTCCGCATTTATGACGAGTTTCTCAGGGAAACTTATCTCCTCTGCTATCTTTATCGCCGTGTCGACCACACCGATAAGTTCGCAGAAATGTCCGTCTGAATCAAAGACCACAGGTACTTCATATTTTTTGCAAAGGCGCATAAGCTCATATGTATTATCAAGCGAACCACTCTTATAAAGGATAGAGCTTTCGTTAATCTCAACGAGTTTTTCGCACTCTTTGAATTTCTTCACGCACTTTTCAAAATCGATCGGGAAAAATGAAGTCGTGCAGTGCCCGATAACATCAACAACAGGGTCTTCAGCAACTTTCAGATAGGCATTTGTATGGTTCTCGGCAGTTGTCGGCTCATACACCTGCCTGTGCATAGAAGCAACGACCCATTCAAGCCTTTCGAGATTTTTTCTCGGCATATCAAGTTCGCCGTCATTATTAATTATATTGGCTTCAACGCCCTTTAAGACCGTAACACCGCAGATCTGTCCGGGAAGTATCCTGAGATTTTCAAAGTGCCAGATATGCGGCGAATCAGGCATATCTCCCCAGTGGTCCGTCATCGCAATGATTTTTATACCACGCTCCGAAGCACTGCGGCAGTTTTCGGTTATTGTTGAATAGGCGTGTGTCGATGCCATTGTATGTGTGTGCAGATCGCCAATTATTTTCATTTCACTCACTCTTACCAAACTAAATTTCTATCAGAAGCTGTCCCAGCTCTTGACCTTATCCTTCTTGTCCATCTGCAGACCGAGGTTTTCAAGCAGCTCGGCAGCAGCGTTGTAGCCCATCTTCTTCTGACGGTTGTTCATAGCTGCGACCTCAAGGATAACTGCAAGGTTACGTCCGGGCTTGATAGGGATAGTAAGGCTCGGGACTTTAACGCCGAGGATAGCAGTATACTCATTATCAACGCCCATTCTGTCGTAGATCTTGCTGCTGTCCCAAGGCTCAAGCTCAACGATAAGGTCGATCTTTTCACTGACCTTGATAGCACCCATACCGAACAGTCTTCTGGTATTGATGATACCGATACCACGAAGCTCAAGGAAGTGACGGATATTATCGGGTGACGAGCCAACGAGTGTTTTATTTGAAGTCTTTCTTATCTCAACTGCATCATCCGCAACAAGACGGTGACCACGCTTTACAAGCTCGACAGCTGTTTCACTCTTACCTACGCCGCTTTCACCGACGATGAGCAGACCTTCGCCGTATACCTCGATAAGCACACCGTGGCGGGTGATACGGGGAGCAAGCTCAACGCTCAGATAGCCGATGAGCGAGGCGATGAATGCCGTCGTGCTGTCGGGAGTTCTTGCGATAGGAACTTCATATTTCTTTGCAATTTCAAGCATTTCAGGATAAAGCTCATGACCTCTTGCAACGATGAAAAGCGGTATCTTTGTTGCAAACAGGGCATCGATACGCTGGTATCTTGTTGTTTCATCAAGAGATGCAAGATAAGCGAACTCCATATTTCCGCAGATCTGAACACGCTCTGCATTGAAATACTCATAAAATCCCATGAGCTGAAGTCCCGGTCTGTTGCAGTCGTTTTCGGTAACGGTTATGTTATCAAGATTTTCGGGAGAATAGACCATTTCACAGTTGAGCTGGTCAACGATGTCTTTTACCTTTACGCTGAATATCTCTGCCATAGTTTTCTGTCCTTTCGGTTTATATTTTTAATAGTCCGTTTTTACACATCTCGTTTGCGGCGATAAGCACACCCATTCGACCGCTGGGGTAGGTTATGCCGCCCTGAAGCCATACCGCAAAAGGTTCTCTGATTGGCGCATCCGCTGAAAGCTCGATAGATGCACCCATTGTGAATGCTCCAGCCGCCATGATGACCTTGCTTTCGTAGCCTGGCATATCCCACGCCTCCGGAGTTACAAAGCTGTCAACGGGCGAGCCTTTCTGGATACCCTTGCAGAACGCTGTGAGGTTCTGCTCATTTTCAAGCAGGATAGAAGCGATAATATCCGTTCTTGTTTCGCTGCTTTCGGGGAGAGTTTTATAACCGAGCTTTTCAAACAGCCTGCAGGCAAATATCGAGGTCTTAACTGCGCTTGCGACCGTCTGCGGTGAAAGGAAAAATCCGAGGAGCATCTCTCTGTTCTGTGAGAGCGTGCAGCCGACTTCTTTACCCATTCCTACGCAGGTAAGTCTGTCGGCACATTTTTCAACAAGGTCTGCTCTGCCGCAGATATATCCGCCCGTGCTTGCGATACCGCCGCCAGGGTTCTTTATAAGTGAGCCGATGATAAGGTCCGCACCCACCGAAAGCGGCTCCTGCTTTTCAACAAATTCGCCGTAGCAGTTATCGACCATAACGATTATATCGGGATTTGCTTTTTTTGCAGCCTGTGCTATTTTTCCTATGATCTCAACATTAAGTGAAGGTCTCAGCGAGTAGCCTCTTGAGCGCTGGATATATGCGACTTTTGCTGCCTTTGCTTTCTCGGCGATCGTTTCAAAATCGGGAGTTTTATCATCTATCAGATCGACCTGATCGTATTTTACGCCAAAGTCCATGAGCGAGCCTGAACCTTTTTCTCCCGTCAGACCGATTACTCCTTCGAGAGTATCGTAAGGTCTGCCGACACAGGAAAGCAGCGTATCGCCCATTCTAAGAACGCCGAACAGCGCTGTGGAAAGTGCGTGCGTGCCGTTTACGAAGGTGTGGCGAACGATAGCATCTTCTCCGCCCAGAGCCTGTGCAAAGACCTTATCGAGCGTATCTCTGCCGCAGTCGCCGTAACCGTAGCCTGTTGTTCCTTTAAGGCAGCTTTCGCTCACACGGTTGTCGATAAAGGCTTTTAGTACCTTTTCGCCGTTGTACCGGGCTATCTCATCGGTCTGAGCAAAGATCTCAGCGCACTCGCTCTCTGCCTGCCCGGCAAGCGCAAGTATTTTTTCATCTATTCCAAACAAGTTATCAGTCATTTATTTTCTTCCTTTAAATTTGAATATTCTTTTCTTTCGATGCAGTAGCAGACCTCTCCTTCAGGCTGCTGCCCTGCTCTTTTAAAACGCTCGACCGTATCGGTGATATGCATTTTTGACTTTATAAGCACTCTGCCCGACTTGGCATTTTCTGCTTGGTGGTAAGCTTCGAGCTTATCGAAATCTGTATTCTCAAAAGCGTAGGATATAAGTCCTGCAAGCGCCTCTCCTGCGTAACCGTTTCCCCAGAAGCGTTTTCCGATACAATACTCTATCTCAGCGGTCTTAACGTCGGGAAACATTTTGCAAAAAGCGATTTGCCCGATGTTCTGACCGCTTTGTTTTTCTATTATCGCCCACCTGAAAAAGCCGTCTGTTTTATAGCTGTTCAGATATTTTTCAAGCAAGCCTCTGACCTGCTCGGCGGTATCATAGACAGGTTCGCCGTATTCAAGCTGTATTTCGGGGTCGGATGCCCAATTGGTGAGCATATCGGATTCGTCGCCTTCTTTGAACGGGCGGCAGATAAGCCTTTGTGTTTCAAACAAATTTGTTTGTGTCTGTTCCATTTTATCTTTCCATTTCAGAGAGTTTTTTCTCAACATGTATCGCAACTGCAAACGCAGCGATGATTTGCGCTGCAAGCGGCAATGTCTGCAAAAGCGTGTCTGCACTTGACGGCAGTTTCGGCATAAGCACGAATGTCAAAAACATTGTGAGTGCGAAACCGAACGCACCGACGAGCAGCCAGCGTGTGCCGCATTTCTGATTGGCGTAATGCCAGTTGGTGACGTTGAGCATAGCTCTGTGTGTTCTGAAACCTATGGTTTCATTGATGGGCTTGTTGGCGATTTTCCGCATAAGGATTCCGCCGAGCATCAGCGAAAAGGCAACTATTGTGCTTATTATCGTAAGTATCATTTGTATCTCCCTATGTCCTAAATATCTGCATATTTTCTTTCTAATACTATATCAAGTCCGCACTTTTTAAAGCCTATCTCCTCATAGTAGCTTACTCTGTGCGGTCGTGCGAACAGCCTTACATCAAAGCCGTCTGCGGTAAGCTTTTCGCCTATCCAATACAGAAGCTTTCTGGCGTGGTGCTTGCCTCTTTCTTCGGGCAGCGTACCGACGTGACCGATAAGAGCGACCTTATCGATTATATACTGTACCGTTGCTGTTGAACAGCCGTCAAGGATAAAGCTTTGCGCAAGTCCTCTGCGTATGCGGTGAGATGTATCTGTCAGCCACAATCCGTGGTTGTTCTTTATTGCAGGAAAACACTCAGCGAGAATCTTATAGACATCGTCCAGCCGTGGCAGCTCCTGCACATCAAGATCCGGCAGCTCATGCTTTGCACAAAATGCGAACTCTGTGCGCTTATCGCCGACATACTCTGTACGGCACATTCTTTCAAGCGCCGAAGCATACTGTGCAGGGAACTCTACCGAGTAAGGCTTGTTCATCATTGCAAAGGAAGCGATCTCGGAAAGAGTATCATTTGAAAACTCTACTCCTTCAAAGGAGGACACCATCATTGATGAATTGAACATACAGATAATGCCCAGATGTTCGCTGTAATCGTCTACTGCAAAGAAACGGCAGAACTCATATTTTGTTGAATAGGCGTAAAAGTGGGACTTTATACGCCTTGTATAATTGTTCGGTGCAAGCTTTTCCAGCGTCTGCATATTAAGCGAATGCTCATTAAGCTGATATATCATTTATTATAAGTCCTGTCCAATAGTAGTTTTACAAGGTCAAAAGCACTTTGCATATCAGATCCGTTTATCACGCAGCTTGGCGAATGAAGGTACCTGCACGGCAGAGAAACTGCTGTCGTTCTGACTCCGCCTCTTGAAAGGTGGATAGCGCCTGCATCGTTTCCGCCCGCGATCACCGATTTGGTCTGAACGGGTATATTGTTCTCCCCTGCGGTCTTAAATGCAAGGTCAAACATTTCTTTATCGTATATCGTGTGCCTGTCCATATAGGACACAACTGCACCCTTACCAAGCTCGCAGACCTTTTTTTCGTTTTCGCTTTCGGGAATATCCGAAGCGGTGGTGGCTTCAAGCACGAAAGCATAATCGGGTGCAACGGTATAGCTTGCGGCTGTCGCACCACGCAGACCTATCTCCTCCTGAACGACAAAAGTGAAATAGGTATCGTATTCAGGTCTGTCCTTTATCAGCTGTATCATTATCGCACAGCCTGCTCTGTCGTCGATAGCCTTGCACTTGATAAGACCGTCGCCGAAACGGACGAAATCCGAGACAAAACATACGCTGTCGCCCTGCTTTACAAGCTGCTGTACCTGTTCTCTTGTTTCACAGCCTATATCAATAACGAGCTTATCAAACGGCAAAGTTTTTCCTCTGTCAGACTTCGGGACATTATGCACAGCAGTCCCTGCGATAACGCCTAATATCTTTTCTTTCCCGACCCTGACACGCTTGCCGAAAACGACCTTCGGGTCAACGCCGCCGACACAGTCACAGCACAGCGTTCCGTCAGGATTGATATAGGTAACTATCATTCCGACCTCGTCCATATGCGCCGAAACAAGTATCTTATTCTTCGGGGTTTTCTTTCCCTTGCAGAAAACTATAAGATTTCCGAGCGCATCGGTCTTTATCTCGGCATAGTCCTTTATCTGAGAGACGATAAACTCCCTCACCTTTGATTCGTCGCCCGATATGCCGTCAAGCAGGCAAAGCTGTCCGAGCAGTTCTGTCATATCTCACACCTGCCTTGTGCAAATTCTGCGATGAGTGACGCAGTATAGTCAATATCCCTGAGGTCAATGACCTCAACGGGAGTGTGCATATATTTCAGCGGTATCGAAAGCGTAACGGTCTTTACGCCAGATTTAGTGATGCTTATTTTATCCGCATCTGTTCCCGTTTTGCCAGTCATGACTTCAAGCTGATAAGGAATATCCTTTTTCTGTGCAGTTTTTATAAAAGCGTCAGAAAGCTCTCTGCAAAGGCTCGGAGCAATACCTATCATCGCACCTTTGCCCATTATGCCGCAACTGTCCTCGCTCTCAAAATGAGTTTTTGCAAACGAGACATCGACAGCAACAGCAATATCGGGAGTTATCCTGAATGTTCCCGTCTGAGCGCCACGCTCGCCTGTTTCCTCCTGTGCAGCGAAAAGCACGGATATATTATACTCTGACTCTTTATCTTTAAGTTTATCAAGCGCAAGCAGCACCGCAGCCACACCGCTTCTGTCGTCAAGGGCTTTTGACGTGACGATATGTTCACGCATCACCTCAAGCTTATTTTCAACAAGCACTCTGTCTCCGAGAGAAACGATGCTCTCAGCTTTTTCCTTGGTCATTCCTATATCGACATAAAAGCTTCCCTCAGAACCATTTTCGCCGTCCTTCTGGAGATGAGGCGGTATTGAGGTAACAACTCCCGTGATGTTTTCCTTTGCACAGACCGTAACCTGCTGTGCGGTCAGAACTCTTTCGTCCGTTCCTCCGCAGGGAGATATTTTCAAAAAGCCTTCATCGGTTATATATGTGACTATCATTCCTATTTCGTCGATATGTGCTTCAAGCATAAGTGTCTGCTTGTTATCGTCATGCTTTCCAACGATGCCGTACACATTTCCGAAAGCATCGGTCGAGACCTCGGCATACTCACTCAACAGCTGCGCCGCTTTTACGCTTGCCTGTGATTCATTGCCCGACACTCCGCAGGTCTCACATAGTTCTGTGAGCGTTTTTAAAAGTTCCATAGTTTTTCCTTATCGTTTAAAGCTCATTGACGAGCTGTTTAAAATGTCTTCCTCTGTCCTCGAACATTCTGTACATATCAAAGCTTGCGCAGGCAGGCGAAAGAGAAACTATGTCGCCTTCAACTGCATAATGGTGAGCTATATCAACAGCCTCCGCCATATCTGCTACCCTGACTATACGGATATTGTTCGGGTCGTACTTAGCCGATGCCTTTACAGCGTCCTGTATCTTCTGTGCAGTCTCGCCCATAAGGATAAGTACCTTGACTTTTTCGCACAGAGCATCAGCCATTGGCTCAAATGATATTCCCTTGTCCGAACCGCCCTGTATCATTATCTGCTTCTGATCGAAAGCATCCAGGCAGGCAAGCACTCTTGTCGGGCTTGATGCGATGGAATTGTTATAATACTTCACGCCGTCAAGCTCACGGACAAACTCGATACGGTGTTCAACTCCGCCGAATGTCTTTGCGACATTCACAACGCTCTGTACGGAAACATCGCCGTAGGTCATAGCGATAGCGGTAAGGTAGTCCTCTACATTGTGCATTCCAGGAATCTTTATGTCTTTCATATGCACATACTCAGTGATCTTTCCGTGATCGTTGAAGCACAGCATACCGTCATCACGCAGAAAGCTTCCGTTGTCAACTTTCACGGTGCGGCTGAAATATCTGAGATCTCCTCTTACAAAGCCACTAAGGTTTCTTGTGGTCTCGTCATCATAGCTGAGAACTGTCTTTGAATAGGAATCCTGATGAAGTATAAGATTCTTTTTTGAGTCTATATACTCCTGCATATCCTTATGGACATTGAGGTGGTTGGGTCTGATATTCGTGATACCTGCAACATCGGGAGATTCTCTCATGGAGATAAGCTGGAAGCTTGAAAGCTCAACGACTGCAACATCAGCTTCGGAAATAGTTTCAACTATCGGCAGCAGAGCCTTTCCTATATTTCCGCCGATATGTACCCTCTTGCCTTCGGCTTTAAGGAACTCGCTTATGAGAGTTGTTGTCGTAGTCTTGCCGTCAGAACCTGTAACTCCGTATATCCTGCAGGGACAAAGATCAAAGAACGTCTCCATTTCACTGGTAACAACTATGCCCATCTGTCTTGCCTTTTCAAGCTCAGGTCTGTTGAAATAGAAGCCTGGTGTCCTGAAAACTACATCGCAGTTATATATCTCGTCAATATAACCCTCTCCAAGCGAGAAATCCGCACCCTTAGCCACAAACTCCTCATATATCGCCTCGTCAAATTCGTCCTTACTCTTCTGGTCGCAGATAACGACCTTTATTCCCTTTGAAAGAAACAGTCTTATAAGTGCAAGGTGGCTTACGCCAACACCGATGAATGCTACTCTTTTTGTCTTCATTTCGCTGAAATATCTTTGTGATCTTGTCATATACTCGTTCTCCTTATGATAATATGCTTTAAAAGGCGTAAATACGCAGCTAAGCCATGTATAGCAGCTGAGGCTGCGCATACCTAATCTATTATATTATACATCATTTACTATCAAATTGCAAGCATTTGCGCAAGATATATAGTCAAATATACATACAAAAACACGCACTCTCCAGGAAGATTTTTGTTGATGATTTACTACTATGAGTTTTATGTATAATAATTTATGATGTTGCGCCTTGTTTTTGTTCAAAAGGTTGAATTTTAGAAAATCTCTCTGAGGGTATTGTAAAATGTCGAAATATGAAGTATAATGAATTTGTATGTAATACGACCCTGGTTTTAACTGTAAATATGTGGATTCGGAGGAAGAAATAATGGGTAATAACGCTGACAAGATCCTTTTTGACAACAATTCAAGAGTAGCTCCTTTGGGACTTATCGCCATGGACGGCGCAAAAGAGCTTGGCGAAAAGGTCAACTGGTATCTTACGAACTGGGCAAACGAGAATGAAGATGCAGTGGACACATTCCTTGTAGAGGCTGACTGTCCTCGTTTCTCTTCCGGCGACGGCAAGGGACTTATCAAGCAGACAGTAAGAGGAAACGATCTGTTCATACTGTGTGATGTCGGAAACTACAACTGTAAGTACAAACTTTTCGGACAGCTCAACTGTATGTCTCCTGATGATCATTTTCAGGATCTCAAAAGGATCATTCAGGCTGCAAGCGGAAAGACCCACAGAATAAATGTCATCATGCCGACACTTTACGGCGGAAGACAGCACAGAAGAAATTACCGTGAATCACTTGACTGCGCTGTTGCTCTCCAGGAGCTTCAGGCTATGGGCGTTTCAAATATCCTTACATTCGATGCTCACGACCCCAGAGTACAGAACGCTATCCCTCTTATGGGCTTTGACAATATCATACCTTCCTATCAGGTACTCAAGGCAATGTTCAGAAACATTGAAGATTTCAAGCCTAACAAGGATCACTACATGATAGTTTCACCTGATGAAGGTGCTATCAGCAGAAATATGTACTACGCTTCGATACTCGGTGTTGATCTGGGTATGTTCTACAAGAGACGTGATTACTCTACTATCGTAAACGGCAGAAACCCGATAGTTGCACATGAATACATGGGCAACGATGTTGCAGGCAAAGACATCTTTGTTGCTGACGATATTATTTCCTCAGGTGAATCCATGCTTGATATTGCTATCGAGCTTAAAAAGCGCAAGGCAAACAGAATTTTCTGCTATGCTACATATCCGATCTTCACAAACGGTCTTGATGCATTTGACAAGGCTTATGCCGACGGCATAATCGACGGAGTTTTCGGCACTAACCTCACATACAGGACTCCTGAGCTTCTTGCAAGCCCATGGTTCCATGATGTAGATTGTGCTAAATATATTGCTTACTATATCGCATCGCTCAATCATGATCTTTCGATCTCTAATGTTATTGATCCTCATTCAAAGATCCAGGCGCTGCTCCAGAAGTACGGCGTTAAGTAAGAAGACAGTAAAAGCTCCTCGTTTTGCGGGGAGCTTTTGATTTTAAACTGAATTAATAAGTTAAATCAGAATTTACAGCAGCAAACCTGTCGAATAATTGAGGGAAACCCTTTTGAAAAAGGGTTATCCCTC
>CAMZIK010000014.1 GCA_947307175.1 uncultured Clostridia bacterium | reverse complement strand
TTGCAAGATTGCAGGACATGGTTGCGATATGGGGGTTGTACTGCTTAGGCTCAGTCTCAAAGAAACCGTCAGAATATTTGAAATCGATATTAAAGCCGTCTCTCTGGTAGACGTTGCTGATTATATCGTGACCGTTGTACTGGTCTGCCTTTATCTGCGTTACTGCCGCAGATGTGTTCATCGTGGTGACTGCGGCTGCGTTGATGGTCGTTGCGGAGATCGTGGCTGCTGTTGTTGCCATCATAACGCCTGCGAGCAGAACGGTGAATGATCTTTTTACCTTGCTTATGGGCGAGAATCTCTTGGTCGTGTTAGTTGTGTTTGTCATTTTTGTTTCCTCCTTAATGTTTTGGGTTGTTGTTTTGGTTGTGTTGTTTTTCTTTGACTTCAGTATATCATATCGACTACAACAGAAGTACAACACATCTTTCTTTTTTTGATTTTTTTGTTTTGACCGGTGTTTTTCGGTCTTTTGCTTTTCTTTGACCACAGTATAACACATGGAGTACAACAGAACTACAACATGGTAAAATAATATTTTATCGGCATTATCCATAAATGTTTGCACCGTGATTTGTTCAATATGTTCAAAACACAACCATAAGTCTGCGCAGGACACTAAAAAACTCCGCAGAGGCAAAGTCTGCGGAGCTTTTAGTTTATACTTGATTCAACAAGTTATATCAGCGTGTTTCTTATTGCAGGTGAAAAGCAGGAACGCAAAAACGATAAACAGTCCCATGCTTTGCTGTCCGAGTCCGAAAAAGCCGTTTACCAGCGGTGTTTGCGGCAGCACTTTTGACAGCAGTATACATATCGCCATAAACACGAACGGGTTGATGATGCACATCCATTTTTTCGGATAGATATTGCCTTTGACGGCAGAGATGAAAAACAGTATCACCAAGGCGGCATATCCGACTGCTGCAAGGGCGCCGACGAAAATGAATTTGTTGAACAGGTCAAGCGCAAACTGCTTTGCGTCATCATAGCCTGCTGCGGTCAGCTTATTATATGAATATGCGGCAACGGCAAACACGTTGTGGTACAGTGTGCCGACGCTGACAAACACAAACGAGGAAAGCAGAAAAGGCTTTGACAGTCGGTCTTTTCTGCTTTTCATTCTCTTGTACACGCCATAGAATCCCGCAAACATCAGCAGCAGTGATATGACGCCCAGAAAGCCTGCTGCGATAAAAACGGTGGGATTTGCATCTGCCCATTCATACGAGAAGTTAATGAACAGCAGCTTGCTGCCGAAATCAGATGCGGGCTTATAAAAGCCCAGCAGATTATCTCCCACAAAGCAGGTGACCGCGCCTATCATCGCTATTATATATAGTATCCGTTCTTTCTTCATTCTGGTATCTCCCCTGCCTTCTATATCTATCAGAATTCGCTCTCTGCTCTCTGTGCGATAAGGCGGCGCTTTTCCAGGGTCTTTTCAAACAGTCGGTCGGACACCTGGGGGAAGCCGTCGTACACTACGCTTGTTCCCTCCTGAGTTATGCCGCCTTTCGTTGCGACTCTGCTCACGACATCTTCAAAGGTCATTTCCTTTTGCAGCATAAGCTCACCCGTTGCAGTCATAGTTGACAGCACCATACGGACTATCTGCTCTTTCGGGATAGTTGTATGCGTCTGCGCAGATGTGCAGATAACGTCAAATATTGATGCGATAAAGCCGGGCATACAGCTTACAAGCTCTGAGCCCATTCCCAGCTCTTTTTCGGGAAGTTCTATCACTGAGCCGATGCAGCCGAGGAGAGCTTTGAGGTTGTCTTTATCCTGCAGATTCACATTGGAGTCATAGCAGACCAGGGTCTGTGACCTGCCTATCTCCGCAGTCAGACTCGGAATGACCTTTGCGGTTTTATTGTCAATCACCTTGTGGAGAGTTTCAAACGAGATATTGCCATTAAGAGAGACTATAAGCGTGTCGGGTTTCAAGACGTCTCTGATTTCTTCAAGCACGTCTTTAATGTCAGACGGACGGACGCATACAAACACGATGTCCGCTTGCTGCGCAAGCTCCTTGTTGCTGTCTGCGATAACGGCGATGTCCTTTGCTTCATTCAGCTTTTCAATCGTTCTGTTTGACACCAGCAGGTCCTGCTTGTTGATGTTCCCTGCCTGCGAGAATTTCCAAAGCAGCATTTTCCCCATACTGCCATACCCTATAATTCCGATTTTCATTCTTTCTGCCTCCGAATTTAATATTATCCTCACAGCCGTGAAACTGTGAGGATATTTTTTGCGGAAGAGGCTCAATGTCCCTTGTGCTTCTCCCTGCGTTTTTGCTGTCTGAGATCAAACTGACGCTGCTTTTCGGCTTCACGCTGCTGCTTTGTGAGCTGTTTGCGTTCGGTCTTGTTCTGCTCCTGCATCAGTTTCAATGCCTGCTGCGACTTTGTCCCTATGCCTGCGCTGGCTGTTTGCTTATGGGCATCACGCTGGCGGCGTTTGGGGTTGTCGGCAGTCTTTTTCGTTTTTGTCACGACAGCCGGACTGAACCTGAGTTCGTAGTAATGCCTGAGTGCAAATTCCAGCACCTCGCTGTCCTTAGGCTCGGCGCCAAAGGTGACTTTTGCCGCCGAGAGCTGCCCGTTTTCCGTGCGTTCAAAAACTCCCACCCAGAAAGGCTCGTCAAAAAACACTGTCAGCATACCATTCGTCTTGTCCATATCTTTCCCTCCTGAAAAAATGCTATGGACAAAGAACGGACAACCCGGAGGGGCAGGTTACTTACCCTGTTTTCACAGGACGGCCGGGCTACCTACCGGCTCTGGCATACCAAAAGGTACACGTTGCGTTTTTATCTTTGTCATCTGGTCAGCACGATATGTGCTGATAAAATTATATCATATCCTGCTCGAACGGTCAAGGGCAAGGGTTGACTATGCCATATCATTCGGTTATAATATTATCAAACAAAAGGTGATAATCATAAAGGAGTAAAAATGATAGAATCCAAAAGATTAATAATTCACGCTGCCTCTCAGGAAGAAATGGAACGATTCATACAAGCACAAACCGTTGATGCTCTTAAAGACGCTTATACGCAGATGCTCGGTGGCTGCCTGAACAATCCGACTCAATGGGAATGGTATGCGATATGGATGATAGAATTGAAAGACGGCACGCATATCGGAGAGTTGTGCTTTAAGGGACTTGACCCTAACGGCATTGCCGAGATCGGATATGGAATTTGCGAAGAATATCAGAGTAACGGTTATGCGACCGAGGCAGTAAAAGCCGCTGTGCAATGGGCTTTGAATGAACCGAATGTAACTGCTGTTGAAGCCGAAACTGAGCCTGAAAATGCGGCTTCAAGGAGAGTTCTTGAAAAATGCGGATTTGTACCAAACGGAATGATCGGCGAAGAAGGACCTCGTTACACCGTATCTCGTTACTAATTACCGAGTTATCTTAGAAACAAGCGGGTAATTGATGAAAGAATATCACTATTTACAAGGCAGCAGTATAAAATGAACACAGACAGACACGCCCAAAGCCTGAGAGCAAAAATGCTTTCAGGCTTTTTTAACGGTCACGCTGAGATTTGAACTCAGACACCGCACAATGCGATTACTCGCTGCCTAGCAAACAGCTGCCTTTCCTGTTAGGCTTACGTGACCATAAGGTTGACTGAAGAGAATCGAACTCCTATTGTCAGAGCCACGATCTGACGTCCTGCCATTAGACCACAGTCAACATATAATACAGGATAAGGGAGTCGAACCCTTAAAACCACGGTTCTTAGCCGAGTGCGTATGCCAGTTCCGCCAATCCTGCATATGATGATCGCAGCGGGATTCGAACCCACATCGGAGTCACGCATTAACCTCCGGTCCTTCCTGTTGAACGATGCGACCGTATATGGTGGGCAAGGCAGGACTCGAACCTGCGACGTTTACCGCAAGGGTGGCAGATTTACAGTCTGCTGCGTTCGCCAGCTGCGCATACTTGCCCATATATCGTCACTCAAACGCGAGTGACGATTATTATTTTATCTATCGGCACGCCGAACATATCAGCCAGAATTATCATATTGTCGATAGTCGGCACGGCATCTCCGCGCATCCATTTGAAAATAGCCTGCGGAGTATTGAAGCCGCACCTTGCCTGAACATCTGCTATCTTGAAACCGTTCTGTTTTATCATAGTCTTTATGTTCACGCCTGTTGCTTTCATATCTATTATCGGCATTGTTAATATCTCCTTTCTGTGTGTTCAATCTTTTGGGCATAAAAATACACCGCCTGCTGTCGTGCAGACGGTGCCACTCGTTAAAAAGATGAACACAAAGAGCGTCACCTGAACGTTTGTCCACTATCGTCTGTACGCAGCACAATAAGAGCCTCTTCGCTTTCGAGAACGAGACCCAGATATGACTCACTATGCAGACTTGTAAAAATAGCAGACCTGTTCATTTCAGGCAACTCCTTTCGTAATGTTTTCTACAGTATAACATATGTTTGTGATAATTTCAAGTAAACTGTGGGTATATTTTTTTGCATCGGAAATATTTTTTTATTTTTTTATAAAAGCTGTTGTTCTTCTGTTGTAGTCGGTATGATATACTTTGGTCAAAAGAACGGAAACGTTAAAACAAAAGGTCAACAACAAACTAAAAAAGAAAGGACAAATAATATGAAAACAATATCTAAGATCATACAGACAAGACACTTTAAAAAAATCGCAGCAGGCACTATCGCAACAGTAATGATCGGCACAATGCTAATGCTGCCCGTAAACAGCAAAACTGAAAAACGCTTGTTAGGCGGCACAAGCTTTTCCGCAAGCGCAGATACCGCAGAGAGCGGAAGCTGCGGCGAGAATGCTACCTGGACACTGGACACCAACGGCAAGCTGACTATCAGCGGCACGGGTGCGATGACCGATTTTGTCAACGATGATATGCAGCCCTGGCGCAATTTCAGGTCAAGCATAATATCCGTTGAAATAGAAGACGGCATTACCAACGTTGGCAGCTACGCTTTTGCTTACTGCACACATCTGACCATGGCATACATTGCAAACAGCGTGACAACGATAGGCTCAGATGCATTCGACTGCTGCACCGCTCTGTCAAGTGCAAATGTCCCCGACGGCGTAACTACAATAGGTTTTGAGGCATTTTACCAGTGCAAAGAGATCTCTTATCTGAACCTTCCTTCAACCGTGACAGAGATCAAAGACAACGCATTCTTCGGCTGTACAAACTGCAAGCAAATAAATATTGATGTCACCGACCCGAGCAAGCTGACATGGAAAGACAACAACGACGATTTCATGCCAAGCAAGCAGACACAGTGCAACATTCCTCAGGGAACATTTGACGGCTATAACCAGGCATTTGGTGATACCTTAAACGTTAAGTTTATTGACAACAAGTGCGGCGAAAACGCTACCTGGGAGCTTGACGACAACGGCAAGCTGACTATCAGCGGCAAGGGTGATATGTATGACTTCGGCGCAGGACACACAGGTCCGTGGAAAGAATACAGGGACAAGATAAAAACTGTTGTGATAGAAGATGGTATAACCTCGATTGGCAGCGGCGCATTCTACAACTGCCAGTCGATCACCTCCGTAACTATCCCCGACAGCGTGACCAAGATAGGCGAAGATGCTTTCAACGGCGACGAGAAGCTCACTGAAATAAATATCCCTGCAAGCGTGACAACGATAGATAAATATGCATTCTACTACTGCCAAGCACTGAAAACAGTTACCTTTGCAGAGGGCAGCAAGCTGACGGCTATTGAGGACTCTACTTTTGCTTACTGCAAGTCACTCACAGAAATAACTATACCAAAGAGCGTGACAAAGGTCGGCGAGTGTGCATTTTACGCATGTAGTGCTCTTAAATCTGCAACTATATCTGATGGTGTGACAACTATCAATCGTTGCGCATTCGCATACAACGATGCTCTTACATCTGTTACTATCCCTTCGACTGTAACTCAGATAAACGATAACGCATTCTTCTGCTGCAAGAACTGCAAAGATGTGCATATGCTCGTGACTGACCCGAAGAAACTGACATGGGAAGATAAAATGGTTGACGATTTTATGTCTGCAAAGATGACTAAATGCCATGTTCCGAGCGCAGCATTAGGCGATTATCAGATAAGGTTCGCCACCAGCGTCAATGTTACATTCGTGGCTGCTGAATAATGCGGCGGCACACATAATCCCCAATAAAACAAATTTCTCTTAATACCTCCTCAAATACTAAAGACAGCAGTTCCGAAATTACTCGGGGCTGCTGCCTTTTTTGCGTTTTTTGCCGATGTAAAGGAGATCTGATCGGTGATACGGGTTTATCCTTGCTCTGTTTCTTCCTTGATCTTGGGAATGATTATCTTAGCGGTGGTGCCCTCGCCGATTACGCTTGTAATCACAACATCGGCATTGCACATATCTTTGAGTCGGCGTTTGGTGTTTTCCATTCCGATGTGGGAGCGTCCGTCGTTTTTGACCTCGCTGGTATCAAATCCAACGCCGTCGTCGGAGACGATTATCTCAAAATTCTCGTCTGTTTCATGGGTGGAGATAGTCACCGTGCCGCCGTCCTCTTTCATGCCGACTCCGTGCTTGACGGCGTTTTCAACAAGCGGCTGGACTGACAGAAGCGGGATCTCAAAGCTGTCTGCCTGAATGTCGTATTCGATATTCAGCTTTTTGCCGAAGCGGAGTTTTTCGATGTAAAGGTACTTTTCAAGATGTTCTAATTCTTTTTTGAACGGAACGGGAGCAGTCTGTTTTAACGAGTCCATATTGCCTCTGAGGTAGTCAGAGAATTTTATTGTCGCCTCATAGGCTGTTTCGGGTTTTATTTTGCAAAGCATTGCGATAGACGAAAGTGCGTTATACATAAAGTGCGGGCGTATCTGGGATACCATGACCTGAACTTTTGCTTCGTAAAGCTCTTTCTGTATCTGCTGGTAGCGTAACGCTTCGAGGCGCTGTTTACGCAGGTCGAACAGGATCCGTACAAGCTGAGCGCCCATTGTTACCCCAAGACCGTAGGTGAAAAAGTGAATGCTTGAAAAGCTGGCGAACTGATTGAAGATGTCGATTATCAGCGCCATTATCATCGGTGTCCACATTATCATTGAAAGCATAGCATCGTGGGAGCTTTTTATCTCGCTCGAAAGCAGGACGATGAACACAATAGCGGTTATGCCTATTGCGATGTTTATGAAAACGCCAGAGACGACCATATCGGTCACCGCAAAAAGGTGCAGCGCAGCAGCGATTATAACAACAATAGTGTCAATTATCGCAAGCACAGCGCTTATCATTCGTGAAACGGGCTTTGTCAGATTTGATCGGAAATAGACTATCAGCGAGAGCGCAAACAGGTTGGCGTTCATCTTGTCGATAAACAGGCACTCGGTCGAGTCATATATCCAGTAGTTCAGGAAGCTGCCCGTGACGTTCATTATCATATATATTCCCCAGAAAAAGCACAGCGCACCGAAGGACAGGTACTTGAAATCCACCCTGCCGAGAACTATGCTTGCCACGGGGAAGAATAACAGACCGAACATGCACACCGTTGCAAAAAGTATCAGCATCGGCAGCATATTCTCGATAAGCTGCTGATGAACGCCGTTTCCATCGCTTATCGTAACACTGAAAATATCGCTGAAACGTGCAGGCGCCATCTTGTATGGATTTTCTGCTTCTATGGTGAACTGCACATCAGTATCGGGAAATATCTCTTTGAGCAGCTGGGTATCTATATTTACACAGTAATATCCGGGCGTGTCGGGCATATCAAACGAGAAGGGATGCTTTTCCTTTAATACATCAATATAATTATTGTAGCCCTGCTTCGCCTCGGGACTTTCACGATCCATACCCTCCGGCCAATAATTATCCCTCATCTCTTGAAAGTTCGTGTAACTGTTATCAAAAATAGTCGTGCCGTCTTCGGCGAACATGGTTATCCATATATTTTTAGAGGTGACCGTTATCTGCTTGTTGTAATCAAGTATCGATCTTGGGATAGTTCCCTTGAAACTGATATAATGGAAAGTTTCATTGATAGGCTCGTCTGCGTCTATCGGTTTCCATTCGTCGTTCTCAACGCGGTATTCGCCATCAAGGAACATATACGGTGTTTCCATAAAAAATGTCTTTGTAAAATTTCTTATCGTCAGGCAGGCAACGCAGACAAAGATAATACAAACTAGTAACATGATCAACAGTCCCGGCAGTTTGCTTTTCAGAAATTTCAACACCTATCACCACCTCATGCTTTTTATATAGTATAGCATGTCTTCAACAAAAAGAAAAGAGATTTATAAACATTTTCGTGGTCAGACTGTTTATCTCGCAAAACAGGCGTAAAACCGTGGAAAATATTTTTTTGGAAAAAGTTTTTTGTGTTGTACTTTTGTTGTAGTGCGTGTGCTATACTGTAGTCAAAGAAAAGGAAAAACAAAACAAACTTCTAAAAAAACAAAAAAACAAAAAAATCTGTTGTACTTGTGTTGTAGTCGGTATGATATACTAAGTACAACAAAAGAAAACCAAATACATAGAAAGGAGAACTAATTTGACATTTTCAACAGGACCTCTCGGCACAGGACCGCTTACAAGCTGCGACCCACCATTCAGTTTTATTACACTCTTCACTTGATAAAAAAACTGATATAAAAATCTGAACGAAAGGAGAAAAAACATGGGCTTTGATTATCCATACTTCTTTTACCCTTACCTTGAAGTAAGAGTTAAGTAATAAAAGAACTTACAAACGACCGAACAAACTACCCGATAAACACAATTTTGAAAGGAGATATGATTATGAACTTCACAACAGGACCACTCGGCACAGGACCGCTCACAACAGGACCGCTCGGCACGGGACCGCTCACAGAAACAGGACCTCTCTCAATATTCTTCCTGTAATGAACGACAAAAAAATAATACTAAGAAAGGAGAAACTACATGGGCTTTGATTATCCATACTTCTTTTACCCTTACCTTGAAGTAAGAGTTAAGTAATAAAAGAACTTACAAACGACCGAACAAACTACCCGATAAACACAATTTTGAAAGGAGATATGATTATGAACTTCACAACAGGACCACTCGGCACAGGACCGCTTACGAGCTGCGACCCTCCATTCAATTCTATTGCACTCTTCCCATAACAAAAACCAGACAAGACAAAATAATGCTCCCTCACACATTAAGTGCAAGGGAGCTTTTTGCCGCTTATGCGGCGGCAGAGACAGGCAGTTTTTCGAGGTCTTCTATCGGGTAATCGCCGAACTTTTCTTTTGCTTCGTCATTGCTCGACCAGAGGCAGACACCGCTGCCCCAGTCGAACATGTATTTTATTTTGTAATTTGGCATAGGTTGATCTCCATACATAAATGTTGTCGTTAAAACAATGCTTTTCACACTTACATAAGTGTTCGTATTCTATCCACCAGTTCCATATCAGCAGGCAGCCAATTAACACTATCAAGCTCGCCTTTAGTAAGCCACCGTGCATCCTGTGCTTCAAGAAGGATCAGGTCCCCTTCGATAATCTCACACCAGAAACAATCCATAGACAGATGAAAATCGGGATAATCATATTCGACAGTCTGGATAAAATCGTCAACTTTTATCTTGGTATTAAGCTCTTCCTGTATTTCTCTTACCAAAGCATGTTGCGGGATCTCTCCAGGTTCAATCTTACCACCTGGGAATTCCCATTGTCCTTTGAACTGTCCATATCCTCTTGCTGTTGCAAATATGCGTTTTTTATCCTGTA
This sequence comes from uncultured Clostridia bacterium, assembly GCA_947307175.1. Classification (GTDB taxonomy): domain Bacteria; phylum Bacillota; class Clostridia; order Oscillospirales; family Ruminococcaceae; genus Hominimerdicola. The sequence goes on along the minus strand of CAMZIK010000014.1, from coordinate 33,252 downwards.
ACGAGTCGCATATAACAGCTGCTACAACCCTTATAGTTTTCATATCATCCCACCGTCAGCTGATTAGTTTTCTTAAGATACTTTGCAGGTATTGGCTTGCGGAGCTTCCACACTACATTCATAGGCTTGGAGCCTTCCGACTTTACAAAATCGGCAAGTCCGAGGAATGTATATGGTGCAGCACCAAGCTTGGAATTCTTGAACTCACGGACAAATATCATTACATTTGAACCCATTTCACGATGATTAATATATCGCTGTCCTGTCGTGCTCTGCGGTGTTGTAGTGCTCTGGCTCTGCCAGTGGAACAGCTGATCATTAATGGAATAATCGTTATACATTGTTGTAGGCGAATAATCCTTATCCGACTTGTTAAGTGTAACGAACAGCAGGTCGGTCTTTTTATTCTCAAGATATTTAACACCTTCGCGAACCGTACTCGGCTTCATAAAGTCCAGCGCCACAAGTATCTGATCTCTTGTATAACTGCAATGCACATCAAGCGGGCAATCATAGTTCACCGCAGCAGGCTCATCAATAAAGTCTATCTTGTCATACTTGTAGTACAAAAGTTCAAGTATCTCCGCAAGCATCACGGGTGACTTTGCGATTTTCCTAAAGCCTTCGAGCAGATCGCTGAAACCACAGTCCTCATATGACTTTTGCCATATGGTGAACTGAAGCATCTGCCACATTCTCTGCTGTACGCCGTCAAAGTCATTTATAGTATACTTGTCTATCTGAGGCAGATAATCTACAACAAGTTCTATCAAGCGATGGGAGTCGATGTATGAAAGTCTCGGCAGTGCTTTAGTTATGACTTCTTCAAACTCCTCTGAAAATCCGTCTTTTACACCAGCCTGAACGCACAATCTTGCAAAGCTGTTCTTTGTTGCGTAAATAGAACTGAGGTCGAGGTTATAGTAATCAAGGAAATTGGCAAGCGTAAGTGTTCTGCCGCTGTCCTCGGTGAAGTTTGCGAGCCTTTTGACGATAGCACTTTTATTGCCGACCGCTTGATTGATATTATCAAGGATATATTTCTGAGCCAGCTTTTCAAGCTTGATGTAACAGCCCTTTGGCATAAGCGGAAAACCGTTTTCGATCTCACGCTTGACACTTCGCTGGGTATCGCCGAGGAGAGATGCAAACTTTGATTCAAAGTTATATCTTACATGGGCCTGTCCGATAAAGTCGAGCACTGTCAGGCAATCCTTGCCCTCACTCAGTCGAAGTCCACGGCCAAGCTGCTGCAAGAAGACGGTCAAGCTCTCGGTAGGTCGCAAAAACAGAACAGTATTTATCTCCGGGATATCCACACCCTCGTTATAAAGGTCGACTGTAAAGATGAACCTTATCTCACCTTTAGAGAGCTTTGACTGTGCCGAATCACGCTCCTGCTTTTTGCTGTCAGCTGTCAACGCAATAGACGGTATGTTATTCTGATTGAATCGCAGAGCCATGTACTCGGCGTGTTCCTTTGAAACGCAGAATCCAAGTCCTTTGACCTTATCGATATCGGCAACATATTTATTTAGCTGTCTGATAATAAGCATCACACGCATATCGTTGCCGGTATAGATATTCGACAGAGCAGTTCTGTCATAGCCGCCGCGCGACCACTTTATATCTTGCAGATCTACATCATCGGACACACCGAAATAATGGAACGGACAAAGCAGTTTTCTGTCTATCGCTTCGGGCAGGCGTATCTCTGCTGCTATCCTGTCATCGAAATACGACAATATGCTTTTGCCATCCATTCGCTCTGGTGTTGCTGTCAGACCGAGCAATATTTTGGGCTTGTAATACTCAATAAGCCGCTGATATGTCGGTGCTGCTGCATGGTGGAACTCGTCCACGATAATGTAGTCATAAAAGTCTGGTGAAGTGAGCTTGTCAAGTACCTGCGAATTAAAAGTCTCGATCGTAATAAACAGATTGTCAAGGCTCTGAGGAACTTCGCCGCCGTAGAACAGCTCGCCAAAGTTTGCATCGTGCAGTACTCCCCTAAAGCACTTTAAGCTCTGTTTCAAAATTTCTTTTCTGTGTGCAACAAAGAGCAATCTTGCATTTTTATTCTGCTGACGAAAACGCTTAAAATCGAACGCCGATATGACAGTTTTACCTGTACCCGTAGCGGCAACAACAAGGTTCTTAAAATGCTTGCGGATTTCGCGCTCTGCTGTAAGCTTATCAAGTATTTCCTGCTGATACGAAAATGGTCTTATATCAAAGCTGTAATCGCTATTATCAGAATGATATTTTTCGGCTTTCAGAGCTTGCAGCAAATGCTCGCGCTCATTTGCACAATACATTGAAAAGTCAGTGCTGTTCCAATAGTTTTCAAAGGTCGCGTTGATTTTTCTGATAGTATGCGGTTGGTCATGAGCAGTAATTTTCAGGTTCCATTCGAGGCCGCTGGTCATAGCCGCGTTTGACATATTTGACGAGCCGACATAAGCGGTTGTAAAACCGGTGTCACGGTAGAACACGTATGATTTTGCGTGAAGTCTTGTTCTCTGTGTATCATAAGATACCTTAATCTGAGTGTTCTGCAATTTGCTGAGTTCCTCAACGGCTTTAACATCAGTTGCTCCCATATACGATGTCGTGATAACTCTCAGCTGACCGCCTTTGTTGGTGAACTCAGAAAGCTCATCAAGAATAAGCACAAGTCCACTCCACTTGATAAACGAAACAAGCATATCGATCCTGTCGGCAGAAACGATTTCTTTCTTCAGCTCGGTCATCATCTGCGGCTCATGTCCTGCACCTGTAAACAAGGAGCTTGACACTACCGAAGTCTCGGGGCGAACCATAGTGATACGCCCTTTGACTCCATCGGCATTGTTTTGCATATTCGCAACTGCCAGCAGCTGTTCTGCACGCTGGTCTACGCTCAGCCCATCAAACTCATCGTCGCCTGTATGCTCTGTCACTGCCATAATGATCTTATTAGCAAGTCCAAGCTGTCCGTCGAGGTCATCTTCCGGCAAACGTGAAAGTCCCTTTTCTATTATCTCTGTCAGGTAACCTGCAAGCACCTGCGGAGCTTCGGCTTTATCGATATTGCGCTTGTCGATAAGCTGTTCGGAATTATCTATTTCAGCTGAAAGCTCTTTGTTTATAACCTGTTCGTAGAGTCCTGGTTTGAGCATAGTTTTCACCTCTTTGATGATTACATTTATAGTTCAATTTCATTTATCCTGCAATTTCTAACCTAAGATGTTTATAAACATCCCGATTAACAGAGCGCATCTACCTGACGTCAAGCTGTTGTCACACGTTGGACAAGGCTATTTTCTAAATCAAGTCATACTTAACAAAAATAACAAAGATAACTTAAAGCTGATATCGCATAAAGATTATTTTGTCTAATTATAACACATAGGCGTAATAATATCAACACTTTTTGTCAAATGTATATAGATTTGGGGTTGATTTAGTGCTTGTTATATGATATACTATTGGTAACATCATACATATCAGGAGTGAGCATTGTGGCAAAAGGATTCACAAAAGAGGAAATAGCTGAATTGATATCTTTTCACACAGATATACTGGATAGCCTTTCTGATATAATTCGTGACTGGGCTGATGGAATGTAGATGATCTCAAAAATTCCTGCAAGGCAAAGAGAATGAACGAATTGATCGAAGAAGCCGGTTCAGATGACAGAAAAGTTCTCGTCTTCTCTTTTTTCAGAGAGAATATATTTAAGATCAGCGATATGCTTGGGACAAAATGCTATGGTCCGATCACAGGATCTGTAAGTCCGGATCAAAGGCAGAAAATCATTGATGATTTTGAAAAAGCACCTGCAGGTTCTGTGCTCGTCTCACAGATACAAGCGGGCGGAACAGGCTTGAATATCCAATCTGCAAGTGTAGTCATTATTTGCGAGCCGCAAGTCAAGCCGTCGATAGAAAATCAGGCTATATCAAGAGCTTACAGGATGGGACAAACCAGAAACGTTTTGGTCTACAAGCTGCTGTGTGAAGATTCAGTTGATGAAAGAATGCTTAAATTACTGCAAGAAAAACAGGAGCAATTCGATGCATTTGCTGATGAATCTGTTGCTGCACGTGAAAGTATAGAACTTGATTCTGCATCGTTCACTGAGATAATTAACCAAGAAATTGAAAGGATCAATGCAAAGAACGAGCAAGCTTGACAAATGCAATATAGTCAGCGTTGATGCCCTGAACATCGGCACTGGCTTAGTAATATACGAAGTCGACAATGAAATACAATTCTGGAATATCACTTGTGTCAAAACGGATTCAGATAAAATCACTCTTGAATGGTCATATTTGTGGAGGTGGGTGCATGGCGAAGATAACGGATCTGAGCAAGTCGAGGTACTGCAAGGGTGTACAGTGCCCGAAGATACTGTGGCTGGAGCATTACAAGCCGGAGGAGAAGGCGGACATTCTGCCTGAGTCGGTGCTTGAAAACGGTAACCGTGTAGGTGATCTTGCGCGGCGATATTTCGGTGACTACTCTCTTGTGGAGTTCAGTTTTGACAAGAATGTGATGACTGCGCAGACGGCACTTTTTATTGCGTCGGGTTCGGAGAATGTTGCGGAGGCAAGTTTCCTGACTGAGGACGGACTTTACTGCGCGGTGGACATTCTGCGCAAGAACGAAGATGGCTGGGACATTGTTGAGGTGAAAAGCTCGACGGAGGTTTCGGACATTTACATTGAGGACATGGCGTTCCAATATTATGTGCTGACCAAGTGCGGTGTGAACGTAAAGCGGGTCTACAACATGCACATCAACAATAAGTATGTGCGGCGCGGTGAGCTTGATCTGAAAGGGCTTTTCAGACTTGAAGATTACACGGTGAAAGTTATTGAAAAGCAGTCGGCGGTTGCGGAAAACATTGAGAGCATACGCAGTTACATTTCGGTAGATGATGAGCCTGCGAGGGACATTGATGTTTACTGCGAGAAGCCGTATGAGTGCGCATTCAAGGGATACTGCGGCAGGCATCTTCCCGAACATAGCATTTTCGACCTTGCCGGCATACAGGCAAGAACGGCATACAAGCGTTATCACAGCGGAATAATATCCTTTGAAGATGTTCTTGCCAACGCCAAAGAACTCAAGCTGAGCGACAAACACAGGCGGCAGATAGAATTCACTCTGAATGATTTGCCCGACGAGGTCAATGCAGAGAAGATTAAGGCGTTTCTTGACACGCTCACCTACCCTGTTTACCACCTTGATTTTGAGACTTACCAGCAGGCAATTCCCGAGTTTGACGGGGTGAGTCCGTATCAGCAGATACCGTTTCAATACTCGCTGCACATTGAGCAGGAGGACGGTTCGCTTGAGCACCGTGAGTTTCTTGCGAAAGAGGGCACTGATCCGAGGCGTGCGCTTGCTGAGCAGCTTGTGGAGGACATACCTGTCAGAGTTTGTTCGCTTGCGTTCAACATGAGTTTTGAAAAGACGGTCATCAAGAATCTGGCGGAGTTGTTCCCCGACCTTTCGGAGAGGCTTCTGGACATTCGTGAAAATATGCACGACCTGATGATACCGTTCAAGGATCACGATTACTACTCAAAGGCGATGATGGGTTCGTACTCGATAAAGTATGTGCTGCCTGCGCTGTACCCTGATGATCCCGAGCTTGATTATCACAATCTTGACGGTGTACACAACGGCTCGGAGGCATCCGATGCATTTGCGGCGATGGCACAGCACTCCCCCGAGGAGATAGCAGTTATACGGCAGAACCTGCTTAAATACTGCGGACTTGACACTTATGCGATGGTCAAGGTATTGCGGAAGCTGAAAGAAGCAGCGGGAGAATAATACACACACGACAACAGGCGATGCACAAGGCACCGCCTGTTTATTCTTTGCACATTTTGTTCAGCCAATCGAGAAATTCTTCGGGGGTGTATTCGGTAGTTTCGCCGCTGAACATAGCGCCCTTGATGAATTCATACATGAGATAGCCGCAGCCTGTTGTGATCGAAATGCCGTTGCCCGCCTGCGTGAAGCCGAGGTGCTTTAAAAACTTCTGGCTGACATCCTCTTCAGGTGCTGTCATAGCGTATATATTTCTCTGCTCATCTGAGTCTTTCTGCAAATTCAGGTACCAGTCTATCAGCGCCATAAACGCCTTAGTGCCATTGAATTTCCTGCGGTGCTCCTTGAAAATATATCCCTCTATCTCGCCCTGTGCAAAATCATTCTCAGGCGTGATGCTGACATAGCCTATCATAGTGTCGGTGTCTTTAAGAAAGACGGTGAAATAAATCACATTTGAATTCAGATCGATATATCTATAATGCTCGCCCGCTTTGCCAAGATGCGAGAGGTAGTTTTTAATGTCGCACTCTCTGAACGACTTGCGAAGCACAAGATGCTCAGATATTATTTCGTCGGGTTGTCTGAATTCTTTTGTCATTTGGCATTCCTCCTTTTCTGATTTCATCATACCACACCCGATGTACCAAAAAAGACGCATCGCTTTTGGTAAAATGAAAGCAGCAAATGAAAACGGGAGCGGCTCAAAAAGAGTCGTTCCCGTTTTGTTTTGCTAATGATTTCTTCAAGATGCGCAGGGTCAGAATTTCTGCTCGAATGCCTTTGTGATGTCCTTTTTACCTGCCTTTGCAAAAAACTGTTTTGTGTTCTTTGCGTTCGGCAGTTCGCAGCGAAGATGTATATTTGCATGCTTAAGCTCTGTGTTCCCGTGCAGGCGGACAAGGCTTTCGGAGACTATCTCCTGAACAGGAGTGCCTGCTATTAATCTGCCGAATTTTATCTCGCGGCGCTCATCGTGGAAGTCTATGCGCTGCCAGTCTTCAAGTGTGCCCTCATAGTAAATGTCACGCAGCTTTGTGCAGCCTGCGAATGTGTTCTCTCCTATCTGCTTTATTCCTATGGGCAGAGTTATTCTTTCAAGCGATGAACAGCCTGCAAAAGCTCCGTCTCCTATTTTAGTGATATTGCTGCTCAGAATTATGTCTGTGACCTCGGTGCTGCCATTGAAAGCCTGCTGCCCTATGGCGATAACAGGCACCTTTTTGCCATAGCGGTTGACCGCTTCAAGAGGTACTCTTATGACCTTATCGGTGCAGCTGCCGAGAGACACCACGCCAATCGGCAGGCGGCTGGGATTCAGCCACAGCACCGCAAGCTGATATTCAAGTCCCTCTGTTTCGGGCGTGGCAGATATGATTTTTTTGTATTCGGGATAGTTCATAGTTGTCCCCCATTCTTATCATTCTTAACCTGCTTTGAAGCCTATACTTCTGCGGGCAAGTTCTTCCTTTTCTTTTATTGTGTTTGCAGTGATATTTGCAAAGTCATCTGCGGTGAGAGTCAGAAGCTGGTCGCCAGAGAGCCTTGTAATATCCTGCTTTGAAAGTCTGACCGCCTGTGCAAGCTGTGCCTGCTCGACGAGATTTCTTGCATATCTTCCGTTGCCGAAATCGCCTGAACGGAGTGCTGTTTCAAACATTGGGGTAAGCACTTTTTCTGCATCGGCGGAGAGCTTATAGCCGTTGTTTTTGACGATGAGCTTTGTAATGTCGAAAAGCTCGCCGGCGCTGTAATCGGGGAAATCCACATAGAAAGAGATTCTCGAACGCAGACCTGGATTGCGCTGGATAAACTCGTTCATTTCCCTGGGGTAGCCCGCAAAGATTACGACCATATCCTCACGGTTATTCTCCATTTCCTGAACGATAGTATTGATAGCCTCGTCGCCGTAACTGCCCTTGTGATAATCAACAAGCGAGTACGCCTCGTCGATGAACAGCACAGAGCCTTTCGCCTTGCGGAACATATCCCTGACCTGAGTTGCTGTCCAGCCCACAAATTTCCCGACGAGGTCTTTTCTGCCGCACTCGACAAGGTCACCCACCGACAGCACCTCGTTGTCCTTGAGGATCTGTGCAAACAGTCTTGCGACGGTGGTTTTCGCTGTGCCCGGAGCGCCTGTGAAAACCATGTGCATAGAGCGCTTGGCGTTTGGCATACCGCGCTGTGCGAGAGCTTTTTGTATTTTGGAATAGGTCACCGCCTGGTCTATGATCTTCTTGACCTCGGTAAGCCCTATCATTTCAGAAAGTTTTGAATATGCGTCGCCCTGCAGAGTGACTTTCTTTTCAAGCTCCACGTTCTTTTTGAAATCAGAATACTGCGGATAGATAGTGGTTTTCAGCGCATTGGTGTACCACACATCATAAAGCCGGCGCAGGTCGTTCGCATAGTAACCTGTGTCCTTTGCAACGGCGGAAAGCAGATCTTTATCGGCTTTGACATTGTCCTGTTTTGCATAGGCACGCAGCAGTTTTTTCGCCTCGCCGTTCATTGCAAGGCGCTCGGTTATTTCCACAAAAGTAAGTTCGGGCAGAGCATTTCTTAACCTCGTTATCCTGCTTTCAAGGCTGTTCGGGAGCGCAAAGACGACAAGCGCTGTCCGCTTATACTCTCTTATAAGCCCGAACATTTCGTTTGAAAGCAAAGTAGGTCTGGCGGCGCCGTCCTGCGATCCTTCCGTATCCGCAAGGTCAAAAACGATAGTCCCGCCCTTTGCCATTCTGAAAATGTCCTCGGCACCAAAACCGTGTCTGAGCTGTTGGGCAGAGATGATAGTATAACGCCTTGAACCCAGTCTTCCATAGCGGTGCAGAGTGTCCACGAGTCTGTCGCAGACATTTATTGGACAGCCGCTGCGGATAATGTAATGCACGGGATGACCGCTTGCTTTTTCCACTGCCGCAGGGAGTTTGATGCGCTCTATCTCGGACAGAAAGCTCTCGGCATAAAGACCAAGCCCAGCAGCCTTTTTCAGCTCGGTGTATGTATACTCTTTTGCGAGCTTTTCCTCGGGCGGACAATGAGCGCAAGTCATACTGCCGATACCGAATTCGTCAAGATAATCACTGTCAAAATCAAAAATGCGGCTGTAAGCTGTATGTGTAAGTCTTTCAAGTGCGGTGACGGTGATCTCCTCATGCTCTGTTCTGCCCATAATGCCTGCCGTGTGCAAAACCTCATCAAGAACTTCGGTCAGAGGTGTGCTGTCGGAAAGTGCAAAGCCGAGAGACAGCCTGTTTGCAGTGTCCTGATAGATGAAAGCGCACCTTTTGCCGAAGTATTTGCTATTGTAGTCGGAAAACGCATTGCTGATGCGATCTACGATCTCTTCGTCATACTCACGTCTGCCGCGGTCATTTATGATCTTCGGAATCGGCTTGTCAAGCTCTATTTTTATCTTGTAGCAGATCATTTTGCGTTCCTCCGTTTCGTTGTTGTTATTCTATATCTGTATACTTTCCTACGTTGTTTTAAAGCCTGAGTTCAGCTGCATCGCCGATAGGTATAAAGATGTTGTCCTTATACATCGGGAGCTCCTTTCTATATCACCAGCGAGCCGCCTTCAAGAATTCTAGCTATCTCTTCGCTGCGGCCCTGGCTATCAAAACCGTGCTCGGTCATCTCCGTGAACAGCGATGTGGCAAGCTCAATTTCGGTGCAGTCCTCAAAGCACTTTTCGCTTATCTCGGTTCCGAGGATATCCTCCCAGCGTACAAGCTCAACGGGAGCGCAGGCTTCGAGGCGGGTGTTTCTGATAGTATCGCTGCTGATAAGCACGCGGTCGGAGATGTGCGGCTGAGTGCTCTCAAACTCGCTGAGCATATCCTCAACAATGTCTGCCTTGCAGTACCACTCCAGCTCCTTTGCAAGCTCAGCTGTGTTCACCTTTGCAAATAGTTCCTTAACGTTCATAATGTCCTCACTTTCTCCGCATTTGCGGCACTTGATCATTTGTTTCCGGTCTTTCCGCTGTCTGTGTATTCATCATATCAGAATCAAAATCCGATTTCGTCAACAAATTGTGAACAAACAATACGAGTCCAAAATTTTAGACAGTTTGTTGTTACCTCTGATTTTGTTCCGAGATCTTCTTTTCATAACAATCGTTGCACAGTGTTTTCAGCCAGCCGTTTTCAAGTTTTCTGAGCGTGCCTGCTGCGCCGCAAAACTCGCAGACGGTGCCGCTTTTTTCCTCGTACCTGCGTACAATATCCTTTATCTTTGCGTGCAGAGCCTTGACATCATCGGGCGCGGTATCATCGTCGGGGTCTGTCCGCAGGGTGCCTGAGCCGAGAAAATCTATCGTCAGCCCTGCGGGGACACCCTCGAAGGTATAATAAAACCGAAGCTTTGCGAATTTCTGCTTGACCTGCAAGACGATGATGTCGTGCTTCTTTCCCACCTGCGAATACGCCTCCGAGATCTCGGCACAGAGGTCGTGGATCAGCTGATGCCACCCGTCGCCGCACTCGCAGCCCCAGCGCTGATAGCTTGTACTTTCTGCGGTTGTGGTGCGCTTCATAAATGCAAACTTTTCACCGAGTGCGGCTTCAAGCTGTTTGTTTTTCATTGCAGACATCCTTTCGGTTTTTTTGTTTCTATCACAAGCATAGCACAGGCGATGTACCAAAAACGGTGCATGGGCAAAAAAGAACCGCCGAGGCGGTTCAGAGTTTTATTTGTTCTTATTCTCATTCTCTTCCTTTGCTTGTTTTAACCATACTATAGATTCCCACTCAATTGCGGTTTGGGTTCCTTTTTCGCTATCTATTTTCTTCCGAATCTCTTTATATTCCTCATAATTAATTTGACTCCATGCTTTTCCGTTATACTTTTCTCCGCCTCCCAGGATTTCCCTAAGAATATACCTGTCTATTGGTACATGCAAGCATTCTTTATACTCATCAAAATTGAGCAGTCCCATTATTACCATGTACTTTAGAGTCATATTTACCCACTTTTGTGCTTGACCATAGCTTAAATATGATGAACTGTCATCTTCCTTTTCAAACAGCATTTTAAAATCATCACTTTTAGAAGCATTAACGATCTTATCACACAATTCCTTGTGCCAATCATCAAACTGTTCTGGTTCAGAAGATATCTTGTTTTTTACTTGGATTTTTTCAGTACCACCAAATATGTATTCTACAATAATTTCCTTTATCTTGTCTTTAAAATCATCTTTTAGTTTTATAAATGATTTTCTCTTTTCAGGGTCTCTTTTCTTCATTTCGTCCAGACTACTAACCGTTTCAACATACTTCACTGTTCTTGACAAATCTCGATAGGCACGATCAATGCAGGCATAAAACGCCAGCTTATGCTTATCTATCTCACAATCAGCTTCAGTTTTTGTAATACCAAATAAACAATAGAACAAAAAGTCCTGCCTTTGTGTTTCAAATGCATCTTTACACATAATTCTTACCTACCTTTCGTATTTTTCGGTTGCGGTTTTGAGGGTGGCTTTTATTTTGTCCACAAGGGTTTGTGGTTTGGTGACTGTGACGTGCTCGGCGTACTGCATTGCCCACAGGTGCATTGCCATCGGGCTGACCTTGACGGTGACGCAGAGGGTATCCTCGCTTTGTCTTGCGATGCGGATATCCTTGCCGAACCAGTCGATGACCTGGTCGATGACTGCCTCGTCTGCGATGAACTCGACATACTTCGGCTCATCGGTATACATATACGGCAGCGCGGTGGAGATCTCCTTATAATTTATGCCGTGCTCGAAGCCTTTTATGGTCGTTATCGGTGCGAGCTTTTCGTCGGTTATGGCGATGCCCGTTATTCTGTCGAGGCGGTAATAGCCCATGTTCTGCCACTTTTCGCTGCGCCCCATAAGATAGTACCTTTGGTTGTGAAGTATAAGCTGGTAGGGGCTGACGGTATGGGTCTTGGTTTTATGGAGCTTTTTATCTGCGCCGTACTTATTGTAGTCAAAGGTGACCTGCTTTTTGCGGGAGATAGCCTCGTCTATCATTTCGATATTGAAAAACAGCTCCTTGTTGTCGGTCTTGTTCCACTCGTCGACCGAATGGACATACTGCACGCGGGCTCGGAAATACTTATCCGAGAGCCTGACGAGCTTTTCGATAAGGTCTTTGGAATACCGTGCGGAGATGTGCTTGCTGGAAAGCACGCCGTCGATTAGTATCCGCAGTTCTGCGTCGGTGAACTCGCGCTCCTCGAGGTAGCTGCCGACGCGGGTGGAGCAAATTTCAAGTCCCGCCTCTTTGAGCAGCGAGATGTTGCGCTTGACAGCTTTGCGCTCTATCTCGATGCCGTACTCGCTTTTGAGGTGGTTTGCGATGTCCTCGTAGGTGAGCAGGTGCTCGGGGTTGCTGTATTTGTGGAATATTTGCGCGATGCGCAAAAGTGCAAGTTTTTTCGGCTCAATGCTTGTCATTACGGATACCTCCAATCCAATATTTTCTGCAAACATTGTACCATATCCTGCCTCAGATTGCAATAGGCGATGTACCATTTTCGGTACATTATTCTGCCGAAAACATAATGACTGTGCATGGCTTGTTCTGCGCTTTCATATCGGTGATATTATGCTGTGTGCCTCTGGATTTGCCGTCCCAGAACATAAGAGCGCTGTCGGCTTCATTTGCCATGGCGATATCCTTTTGCTTGTAAAAATCAAAGCCTTTCAAACTGTCTGCGGGGACGAGTTTCACGGCAAAATTCCCTGCGTTATTGCGGACTTTAGTTCCGCTGGCATAGACCGTTACCCTGCGATGATCTTTGCTTGCAAGGTACTGCTGAACGAGCGTATCTGCGCCGCGGCAGTCGCCGACAAGTATATCTGTGCCGCTTTGGATAAGCTCGTCAAGGAGGCTGCACATCTGCGGCGTGAGATGAACAAGTGTCTTTGAGCCGCCGATAAAAACTTTCAATCGAAAGCCTCCTCTCCTGTTACGGAAAATCTGTTTATAATGGTGTCAATATATGATGAATCGCGCTCGGTGAAATACAGCACGCCCGTTTCGCTGTCAACGTCAAATACTTTTTTCGGAGTGAACTTTGTGTGCCACGTTGAGACCTTTATATACTCGATGTCATCTGCGCTGTACTTCTCAAAGAACTCACGCAGAATGGCATACTTGACCTCGGGATTCCAAAGATCGTAGTAATGGATCACCCTATCCGAGGTCACGATAACATAGCCTGAAATGCCGCCGTGAAGGTCATACGCGCCGTCGGACGCTGTGCGGATAAGGTCGTTTATCATTGCAGCGACAAGGTCGGCAAGGCGCTTGCGTTTGCTTTCAGCACAGCAGTTGGTGTTTTCGGGCAGGTCGGCAGATTTAACGCCATCACGGCACAGGGCGGAATAAAGTTTCTGAAAGACTACTCTGTTTGGCGAGTATCTTTTGTCCGCAAAAATGCTGATGCCGCTGCCGCAGAAATACTCCAGAATCGCAGCTGCACAGGCGGCACTGCGGCTCATTCCCATTTCGCACTGACAGATGATCTTTCTGCCCTTTTTCACAGCGTCAGTGATAAACCTTGCGACCGTGTCGGCTTTCTGAAAATAGTTATTTGTGCTGCCATAACGCTGCTTTATCTCGTCTTTGGACAGGTCGTCAAGCGCAATCGTGAACACGGCTGCCTGCTTACTGCCGAACCAGACGGGTTCTATGCCGACATCATAAAAGCTGATGACGGCTGTATCCGAGGTGAGCTTTCCGCTGTGGATAAGTTTCTTGATCTGCGTGAGGGAAGCGACCGCCACCTCGACGGAGCTTTTCCTTTGGGTTGCGCTATTGCTTACTGCCGAGAGCGCATCATACATTTTCTGATAGACCAGCTTGTTTGTAAAGTATTTTTCGTTTGCAAAAACAGCCATTCCGCAGCCCTCGTAAAATTCAAGTATCGCCGCTGCACAGCCTGCACTTACACCCACACCGTCTTCGCACTGGCAGACGATGTCGCAGCCGTCCTTGACTGCACTGTGGATAAACTCTGCGGCTTCGGCTGCCTGAGTGAAATAGAAAGCTATATCGTCAGCGCAGGCGAGGTCGTCATAGTCGATGTCCTCAAGCGGTATGTGCAGGACTTTAGCACTGCACTTTGAATAATCGACCTGACCGCCGAGGCGTTCGCTGTAAAAGCTGACAACGGCGGTTTTCTCGCCAAAAAATGCGTACCATTTCTTTTTCTCGATATCTTCTCTTGACATTATTCTGACATTCATTCTATCAGCTCCTTTGCTATTCTGCCATCAGCATAGCACAGGCGATGTACCGAAAATGGTGCATTGGATATGCTGTTTTACAATCAAAAAGCACACTCTGTTTTTTCACAGGGTGAGCCTTTGGTATGTTTGGTTATTCTCGTATAAAGTTTTTCAATCTTCGTTCAAATTCGATGCTCGGCGAATAGACAGTGTGCATATCTTCTATCTTTTTTGTGCAGTCAGGGTGTGCCTTGATGTACTTGCTGACATCGACAAGAAAATGGTCGCTGTACTCAGAAGAGATCGTTTCAACGATGCCTGCACGCAGCAGTGCCGAAAAGTTCTCAAAGCCGCCGTACATATGCTTTATGCTCCTGATGTTCAGCTCGCCATTGTCATAATACAGGCAGCTGGGCGAACAGCAGTCGTTGTTGAACTTGTTATCGGAATAGATAACGACGGCATACTGCGGTTTGTGGAATGGGCGGCAATCGATATAGATGAGATCACCAGGTTTGAACGGCGAGGGCAGGTTGAGGTCAAAATCAAGTCCCAAAATCTTTCTCGCACTGTTGTTATCGCCGTATATTGTATTGTTAAGAAAATCGGCTTTCCAGACACTACCGCTGTTACTCATCAAAAATTGCGCATCCCATTCATACCTTCCGTCACGCAGGGTATACTGCTCCACCACGTTCCACCAATCTTCAAAATCACTCTCCTCGCCTATCTCACCATAATCCTCGGCAAAACAGTCAAGAATGCTTTGGTATGATGGGTACGGAGCTGTCCAGGTCTTTATTTCGCCGTTTTCGTCCCTGAACTTTTCGGTGAGCTGAAAAAGCACACCGTTGTCCGTACTGTTCAGCGCTCTGACAGCTGCTTTGAGGTAACTGCGGGCAGCATCAAAGTATTCTGACGCATACTTATCCTTTCTCGCTTCCGCCTCGTATTCATTGAGCAGTTTAAGCTTTTCACTGATGTCGATAGGCGCAGTGAAAATCAGGTGCAGATACTGTTTTTCCCACAGCAGATCGCTGTGCTCCTCCAGCCATTTTCGATAGTTCTCGTTTTCGATAAATCTAAGCAGTTTTTTCATTGTGGTCACTCCTTGCTGTTTTTTTCTAAAACAACAATACCACAACTTATGTACCGAAAATGGTGCATGAAAGCGGCAAAAGCATTGACGATTTGTTTCGCTCGTGATATACTGTTGGAAACAACGGCTGTATACGGAGATGAAAATATGAGAATAAAAGCCGAAAGAGATAGTGTTTGTTTAGGAGATGTTTGTACAGCTCCTAACGGGGAATATATCTTCTTTGAAAGCGGGATCAGGCTATCGGAATTATTGCTGCAGATAGCTCAATATGTTCCTGATTATTCGGGGAGGCAGCATACTATCTGGGGGATCGAGTATAAAGGTGAGCCCATTGCATTCCTTGAGTGCGATGAAAACAATAAATACAAATGTATATTGAACACAGATGATATTCTTGCTGATGCGATGGATGAAAAGAAAATATACTGCAGATATTTTTTTCATTATCACGGAAATGTCAGCTCGAATATTAAAGCTCTGTTCAATTCAAATCATTTAAATGCATACGCACTATTGGACTATGTAAAAGCATATTATGCATTGCCCGAAAGTGAGCGTTGGGGTTGGTTTTGAAAGCTGAAATTTGATCGATGACCAAAAGCAACAGGGGTCGCTCGATAAACCCGGCTAAGTGATATGGCATACGAAAAACAAAGAAAGCGAGGTTTGACTATGAAAAAACTGATATTATTGCTTATAAGCATCGTGGGGCTGTGCTTTGTTTCCTGCGGTTCTTCATCAAGCGGCACGGACTCATCTGCAAGCGATTCTTTGCAATCATCGGCAAAGGAAACTCAAACCAAAAGCTCTGCATCAGAGGGCGACAGTTCAAAGCAAGAAAGCAGATCGACAGACAAAAGCACGCTGGTCATCTATTTCTCGCGCACGGGCAACACCGAAAAGATAGCGAAATATCTTATCGAGCTGACGGGTGCTGACAGCTATGTGATCGAGGCGGCTGAGCCATACACTGATGATGATATACACTATCAGGACGACAACTGCCGCGCCAACAAGGAGCAGAACGATAAGTCTGTCCGCCCGAAAATCGCTGACCCGATAAAATCTATCGACAGCTACGACACGATATTCCTGGGCTACCCGATATGGTGGGGAGAGGAGCCGCGCATTATCGACACATTCCTTGAAAGCTATGACTTCTCAGACAAGACGGTCATTGCGTTCTGCACATCGGGCAGCAGCGGTATCGCCACAAGTGAAAAGAATATCGCTGACCTTGTGAAGATAGGCAAACAGTTGGAGGGCAAGCGGTTCGCTGCTGATGCGTCGAAGGACGAGGTAAAGGAATGGTTTGAGTCGCTCCCGCTGAACGATGAAAAATCAGAGTCGAAACTACTTGTCTCCGTAAACGGAAAAGAGCTTACCGCATCTTTTGCTGACAGCACTGCCGCAAAGGAGCTTGCAGAAAAGCTGAAAGAGGCGCCTGTGACGGTTAAACTTGAAGAATACGGCGGATTTGAAAAGGACAAGGACTTCATCGTGAAATAAAGAAACGAGCGACAAAAAAATGCAGACGAGATATTCTTCTCAATATACAAGCAAAACCTGCCAGAACAATTCTGACAGGTTTTTTTGTTCATGTTATAACACAATGCGCTCGTCAATTCTTCTTGCAAAGGAATATGTGTATAGCTCAAAATACTTGCTCCAGAAATTAAGTGCGTTAGGATTAAGTGTTTCGCAGTCCACACCTAAGTGCGTTACACCCTCAGTTTTAAGCGTGTCAATGATAAAGGCAAGCAAGCCTTGTGCCGTGCCGCCGCCGCGATATTTTTCATCAAAGTATGCACCGCAGATATTTTTCATCTTGTCGTGCTCGGTAATAAAGTTTTCTGCATCATCCTCCAAGGAGATAAAGCCGATAATTTCACCGTCTGCCTCTGCGGCAAACACCCGCATATCTTCTTTCTTGAACCACTGCTCGTAATGCTCCATATCAGTCGGGAAGAATGTCGGCGCTCTTTCCAGATGCTTTACAAGTCCGTTTTTTAGTTTCCGTATTCTTTCAAATTCTTCTGGCGGCAATTCAGCAAAATGAATGTCGCCCGAATTATGTGAAAGAGCAAAGTCTGAGATTTCCCTGACAGCGTCCGAACAGCGTATACCGAAGCCATTTAGCACAAAGGAGCGCAACGTTTCCTCATCGTGAGCATATCTGCTCAAAGCACAGCTGAAAACGCCTTGTTTTACAAACTCCTCTGCTGCGCTTGCAAAAAGCATTGAAGCCAACCTGCCTCGGTTTTTATACTCATAGGAAAATGCGCTGCCGCCGAGCGGTGAAAACACGCCCTTTACATCTCCGAAAAATCCGTCCCAGGGACCTGCAAAAACCAGATAGCCCACAAGCTTTCCATCACAAAGTGCGGCTTTCCCAAATGGCTGACTGCTTAACCAGTGCAGGATCCCTGTCAGCTGTTCGCTGAAATCCTCACAAGGCAGATCAGGGCAATGTATTCTTTCCGCATCAAGCTCCGCAAGTGCCAGCCTGACAGCCTCTTCAAGATGCTTTTCGCCGAATTTTTCAAATATAATGCTTTTGTCATTAGTGATCATTGTAATAACCATTCCTTTCTAATTTAAGCCTGTTTTTCTTTGAGCATGACCTCGACAATACCCGATGGACAAAACTGCGGCAGGAAAAAAATGACAGCCCAAGTGCTTTTGTGCGCAAAAATGCCGCAGCAAAATCCACTGCGGCATAATCATTTCATATGAAAATGGTTACTTCAATACTGCCGAGGTAATTCTGCTCATACTGTTTTCGTTTTTAATCATTGTACAGGTCATATTAATTACCTCACTTTCATTAAGAGTATCAAGTTTTCAAAAACTTTTTGTTATTGTAGCATAGTTGCATGTATTTGTCAAGCCCGTAATAGTATTTTTGATTATCCAAATCGCTCTGTATGGTCAGAAAACGGTCCTGCATTTCGGTTATGCTTTCCATCTGGTGTCCTCCTTTTTGCGAAGTGTCCCGAATATGAATCGAAAATCATATACCTATAATTAGGAAATAATCAGATTCTTTATAATTATCTTCTACCCAACTGCTCAGTTCATCTATAACCTCGATAGCTTTTGAACCTTGATTTTTAGCGTTGTTCTGGATAATGCTCCATTTTTCTTTATCTATTATTGTCTCACCATAGTATTGGAAATCGGGAATGATCTTGTATAAAGCGATCTCGTCAGCAATATCCATATGAAGCACTAGTGAATCTTCTCTCCAAAAGACCGATTTGCCGTTTGGTGCTTTCTGCCCTCGCTGGAACTCAAAATAACAAGTTCCCCCCATTTGTTTTCTTTGACTTTCGGTTATAAAAAAACTCATATTCTCACCTGTAAATACTTATTTATCTTATTAACAACCCCAAAGGGATTATTCTTGTTGAAAGAATTATAGCATAGTTCGGGGTGAATGTCTATACCATATTGCCATATCCGAAAGCACTCTTTCATTATGCCAATACAAAAGGCTCCTTACTTTCCGCATAATTTTGCGGTAAGCAAAGAGCCTTTTTAATTCTTAGTTTGTTTTTCTTGTCTTGACAGACCTGAAACTCTACGCTGCTTTGTCGTCTTTCTTCTTGCGGACGATAAGGAAAGCTATCAGCGCACCTACTGCTGCCGAGCCTGCGCAGGAAAGAGTCAGTGTTCCTGCGCCGATAACAGAAGCTGCTGCCTTTTCGGCAGTGCTTGAGCTGTCCTCTGCAGCCGACAAACTGTCGGTTGCTGAGCTTTCTGCTGACGAGTTGTCCGCTGCGCTGGAATCTGTCTTGTCTGCCGGCTTTTCGCCTGACTTTGTGTTGTCAGTTGCAGCAAAGATGTAAAGTCCGATCAGCTTGTCATTGTAGCCGTATTCCTCACTTACAACGTTGAGCGCATCGGTCTTGCCGAACATTCTGACAGCGGTTGCCTTGCTTGTCGGCATAGTGTTGCTGCCTTTCTGTGCGATAATGTCAGCGGTTATCGGGTCGCCTGCGGCTTTACCTTTGCTGCCTCAACTGCGTCATTGTATTCTTGCAGAGCCGTCTGATACTCTTCATTTTTCCCGACTTCTTCGAGAACTTTCTTGCAGTCTACTGTTGTATTTCCTTTTTGATCATAAGATTTAACAGTAACTTTGTCATTGCCTTTAAACTTTTCAAATATACGTCGGTTACCATAATTAGTACCCAATTCTACCGTGTCTACATAATCATAATTTAATGTGTTCTGCAGATAGAAACAAAATTTGTCTGCCGTTGCCTGATATTTTTCAGCAACAGTATCCTGCAATGCCTTGGCTGCGGCTGCTGCGTCGTCTGCTGCTCTCTTGATAGCATCAGCCTGCTGCTTTGCAATTGCTGCTTCCTTTACTGTGCCCGAATGAACGAGCGAGCCGATGCCTGCACTGACAAGCGCAAGGCTTGTTGCATAGCCTGCTATCTTAATGTATGTCGTGTCGATACCAAAAAGCTTGTTGGCATAACTACTTCCCGTTGCCGACTGTATCTGGCGGGCTTCGCTGGTGAGCGCAATGCCTGCGGGCTGGAATGTGCTGCGGTCAACGCCTGCATAAACTAATGAAGCCTCAGATGTTTTAAGGTCTTCCTGCATAGTTTCATTCAGCTTGTTCCAGTTCGCATCAGTGTAGTTTCCTGTCATTATCATTTCGCCAGGTCAGCATAGAAAAGAAGCGAGCGCTGTCCCTGTGACATGGCATCGATAATAGGGTAAAGCTCCATTCTATCCTCAGCCTTGCTGAAATCAAACTTGTTTCCCGTAACGATGTATGCGAAAGTGTTTTCTCCGAGCTTAACTGATGACAGCATCAGATAGATCGCACCTGCCTTGCTCCATGTGATCTCGTTCTCGTCTGTATGCGTCTTGAAATACTCGGCTACCTTTGTGTAGTCTGAATCAGCTTTTACCTCACAATCGGTGTATACTTTAAGTGACTCTCTGAGGTCGTCTATCTTGTCAGCAAGCTCCTTTGCCTTTTCGTCGTAGTCAGCTTTCAAAAGCGAAGTAATCTTAGACTCTGCAAGCGACGGATTGTCCTTTTCATACTTGTCGATGGAAATCGAAAGGAATATTTGGAAAATGAGCATTAAAAACAGGACTTGAATTTCCACGCAAAGCACTCGCAAACTGCGTAAAATCGGGGTTTATGCAAAGAAAAAGCCAAGTTCTCGGCGTTTCAAGAACTTGGGTAATCTTGGAATTCTGGCGGAGAAGGAGGGATTCGAACCCTCGATGAGCTATCAACCCATACACGAGTTCCAGTCGTGCGCCATAAACCGGGCTAGGCGACTTCTCCACAGTTCATTTCCGCTGTAACTATTACAGCTTTAATAGTATACCACAAACAAAAGTGCTTGTCAATAGTAAACAAGCACTTTTTTGCTTTTTTTAAATCTGCTTTCTGACAACGCCGTACTCATCGTCAAGGCGATAATACGGGCAGGCATAATTCGGCTCATTGAGGAACCTGTAATACTCGTCTTCATCAAGGTCAACAAGGCAGATATACTGCTCGTAGTCCTCATCAAACGCAAAATTTGCACAGGTCTCACAACTGCCCTGAACTCGCTTTTTCTTACGGTTACTGCTGTTCATACAAGCCTTTCCGGTCAATATCCCATTCTTTTGACTATCTCGCCTATCTTATCGATACATTCACAGATAGTATTTGCGTCCTTTTCGTCCATAGCCTCGAGGCCCTTATGCATACGCTGGATTATTTTTTTCTGTGCTTCTTTGATATCATCAATACCGGCCTGCGTAAGACTTATCTCGATCTCACGGCGGTTGTTCTCATTCTTGACTCTTGAAACAATGCCTCTCTTGACAAGCTGTCCGACAGCTCTTGTTGCCTGCTCGTTAGATGTACAGATCTTTTTTGAAAGCTCGTTGAGCGACAATGTACCGCTGATCCACAGTGTCAGGATAATAAGCTGCTGAGTCTTTGTGAACTTGAATTCCTTCTTGTCAAAAAGCCCGCAGAGAACACTTCTGTACACCGGATATATCTCACACAATTTAAGAAGGCATTCCTCTTTAACAGTTCTTTTTGCCATAAATATCATCTCCCGTTCTCATATTCTCCCTTAATTTTTAATTATATACTTATTATTACAGTTTGTCAACCACAAAAACCTATAAAACGACACTTTTTTATTCATTTTTCTTTTTTTACGGCAAAAATAGCTCCGCCGAAGCGGAGCAAGATGATCATCAGCCTTCAAAAGCCTTGCAGACATATCGTGTTTTTCCCTTTGAAGATTTTCCGTACTCTATTGCCTGCTTGGGACAGCGGGCTATGCACGCCATGCACTGAGTGCAGTTGTCTCCCCACTTGGGCTTTCCGTCCTGCATAGCTATGTTTCCCATAACGCATTTTTGCTCGCAAAGACCGCAGCCGATACACTCATCGGTCGCATAGAATTTCTTTGCGCTGACCGCAAACTTATAAAACAGCGGATTTGACAGCTCACTTCCGAGATAACTGAGGAAATTGTAGCTGAGCTTTTCAAACGGCTTGCCATCTTTTATAAGCGAAGCTGCCTTTTCGATAACAGGGATCGCTTTTTCGACTATCTTAGCCGCTTCATCCGGCTCAGGCGCTTTGAACATGGTGATAAGATTTTCGGGCATAACTATCGGCGTAAGACCTTTAAAGCGCAGCCCTTTTTCCTTGCAAAGCTCCAGCGCTCCGCTTGCCGCACCGCCGACGCTGCCGCCGCAGGTCATCACAAAATAGGCGCTCTTATTGCCCGAAAGGCCGCTCTGCCTGATAAAGCTCTTGAATACCTTTGGCAGCTGCCACGAATATGTCGGGGTCACGAACACCCACGGCTTTTCCGACTCAAGCTGTGCGATCTGCTTTTTTCTTATGTACTGTGCGCTGTCAACGACCTCGTCGTCTATAAGCTTCGCTATGTACCTTGCACAGTATTCGCTGTTTCCCGTTCCGCTGAAATAAACGATCATACTACATACCTCCGTTCAGGATTTATTTTTCCGCAGCCGCATGACAATAATACTACGCCTGCTGAACCGTTTCCTGTTCAGTCTGAACTGCCTGCTCCTGCGGCTGCTGTTCATCGCCCTGTTCATCGCCCTGTTCATCGTCCGTTCTCCTGTGCCCGTGCGACTTTCTGTACAGCAGCTTGAGCACTATCGGCGTAGTGACTGACGAAACTATGATAAGCAGAATGACCGAAGCGAAATACTTTGCATCGAGCATACCTACCGAAAGACCCTTTTGCGCAACGATAAGGGCGACCTCTCCACGAGTCATCATACCCACGCCGACTTTAAGGCTCTCGTTCCAGTTATAGCCCATAAGCTTTGCGGTCAGACCGCAGCCAACGACCTTAGTGATAAGTCCGACAGCGACAAAGCAAAGCGAGAACCCGAGCAAAGCAGCGGTGAAGCCGCTGAATTCTGTTTTCAGACCTATGCTTGCAAAGAACACCGGACCGAAGATCATATAAGAGTTTATGTCTATCTTTCGTGCGATATACGATGAATCATTGAGATTGCAAAGAATAAGACCTGCAACGTAAGCGCCCGTGATGTCGGCTATCCCGAAGAACTCCTCCGCAGCGAACGCAAAGAACATACAAAGTGCAAATCCGAGTATCGGGACACGGCGCTGATGCGGGTGGCGCTTGTCTATGAACTTGAAAATGTAGTACATTATCATTCCCACGCAAATGCTGCACACAAAGAACAGCACGGTATGTATAACGACTGTAAGCGGCTTTGATTCGGGGTTTTTAAAGCCGATAACGAAAGTCAGCACAATGATGCCGATAACGTCGTCGATTATAGCGGCGCTGGTGATGAGCGTACCGACACGCTCCTTGATATGCCCAAGCTCTTTGAGTGTCTGCACGGTTATGCCGACTGATGTTGCAGTCAGTATCGTACCTATAAAGATCGCTTTGTAAAATCCGTCCGAGCCGACCGCTTCAAAACCGTAGAAGCAGCTGTAAAGCAGAGTACCGCCGCCGAGAGGTATAAACACTCCGACTATCGCTATCATAAGTGCTTTAGGTCCTGTTTTGATAAGCTCTTTCAGGTTAGTCTCCAGTCCTGCGCTGAACATGATCATAATAACGCCTATCTCAGCTATCAGCGAAAGATAGTCAGACTGTTTCACAAATCCGAAAAGGCACGGTCCTATCAGAAGTCCTGCGATGATCTCGCCGACCACCTGCGGCGCTCTGAGTTTTTGCGCAATGATACCAAAGACCTTTGCCGAAACGATGATAATGGCAAGATCCCTGAAAAATGCTATCCTGTCCAAACTAAACTTACCTTCTATTCTCTTATAAACTCTTTATCATCGGGATCTTCGCCCGCCTGCACAAACTTTTCCACCCGCATATGCAGGTCATATTTCTCACGCAGCTGCGCGATAGTGTTCATCATCGGTGTGCGGTGATGTCTGTCTATCGCCTCCTGATCCTCCCAGCTGTCTATCAGCAGCACCGTTTCGCTGTCGTTCATCGGCACAAAATACTCGTAGCGCAGGTTGCCCTGCTCCTCACGGATCTTCTGCGTGGTGCCGCTTTGCTCCATTTCCTGCGCAAAAGCTCTTGCGCTGCCATTTTTGCCTGTATAGTATATGTTGACTGTTACGCTCATATTATCACCTTTCAAAAATTACGGCTCAATGCCTTGCAAAGAGCCGCAGCTGAAAATCTTATTCCTCGTTATACTCTGCAATATACGGAAGCGTTCTGTAATATTCTGCTGCGTCGAG
This sequence comes from uncultured Clostridia bacterium, assembly GCA_947307175.1. Taxonomy (GTDB): domain Bacteria; phylum Bacillota; class Clostridia; order Oscillospirales; family Ruminococcaceae; genus Hominimerdicola. The sequence continues at coordinate 9,324 of CAMZIK010000014.1, read as the reverse complement.
TCCATAGCCGATAACGAAATGATCGGGAATGACGAAAAGCGACATATCCGCTTTCATCTCAACAACTCTCCTGTCAGGCTTATCAAGCAGCGTGATAACGTGCAGAGACAGTGGATTCCTTGCTCTGAGTATCTCCACCAGCTTTTCAAGCGTTCTTCCCGTATCGATAATATCTTCTGCGACAACAACGTGATAGCCGGATATGTCCCTGTCAAGATCCATAACGATGCTGACATTTCCCGAAGAAGACGTTCCCTCAAAATAGCTTTTTACGCACATAAAGCCTATCTCGCACGGAACGGTAACCTCTCTTGCAAGGTCAGCCATGAACACGAACGAGCCTTTGAGAACACTTACAAGCAGTATCGGCTTGCCGTCATAAAGCGAGTCGATGAACTCCCCTGCTTTTTTCAGCGAAGCCTTTATTTCCTCCTGCGTGATAAGAACTCTCTTTATCCTGCTTTCATAATCTTTTACGCTGTTTATCTCCATAGTTTTCTCCTATGCTGCATTTGACGCATTGGCTCTGAACAGGTTCCTGATAAGTCTTCCGCTTTCGGTCAGCTGAGATTCTCCTGCGCTGATGCTTGCAAGGTTCGTTCCCGGCTTGAATGCCGAAGCTGTCTCGTTCTTGCTTGCTGCCGACCAGTTGAACCAGCCGACTTTAAGCCTTGCAAGCAGGCTGTACCACTGTCTTGTCTGGCTCTCATTGAAGTCGCCGTTTCCGCTTGCATCGCACGTTCCGAACTCGGTAACAAGTACAGGCAGTCCGCTGTTATAGCACTGCTCAAGACGCTGTCTGAGCCAGTCGGTATGGGTGTTCGCATAGAAATGCAGGGTATATGCGCAGTTTTTATCACTGAGTCTGTTGCCAATCACCTGATGTATATCCTGGCTCCATGTTCCCGTTCCGCAGATGATAAGATTGTTTGCGCCCTTGCTTCTGATAGCTTTTACGACAGCTTCACAGTAAGGCTTGATGTTGCCTGCCCATGAAACGCCGCCGTTAGGCTCGTTGCAAAGCTCAAAGATAACGTTGCTGTAATTCTTGTATCTTGAAGCCATCTCGCTGAAAAAGGCTATCGCTTCGCTCTGGTGCTGCTGAGGATTTCCGTCTTTAAGGATATGCCAGTCGATGATAACGTACATTCCCATGCTTGTCGCATTCGCAACGCCGTCGATGACCTTCTGCTTTGCCTGTGCGGCATAGCCCTGTGTATATCCTCCCCATTCCTCGGTATACATAGCTATTCTTACGGCATTGCATTTCCAGTCGTCACGCAGTACCTTCAGTGAGCTTGTTGAAAGGATACCCGAGAACGGATAAGTATTAGTGTCGTCAGACCACATGATGCCGTGAGTTGACATACCCTGAAGCATAAATACTTTTCCGTGGCTGTCAACGATATGATTTCCGCTTATGTGCAGAGCGCCGTGCTTCTGAACAGGAGTTCCCGAAGGAGAAGGCGGTGTTGGTGTCGGCTTTGCAGTCGTCGTTGTCGGTTTCGGCTGAGGAGACTGACTTGCCTTGGTGGTCGTGCCGCCCTGAGACTTGCTCGTTGTAGTCGTAGTTCCCTGCTGAGACTGCTTTGTGGTCGTAGTAGTTGTTGCAGCGGTGGTATCAGGCTTACTATCAGAGTTTGACGAGTCATCATCTGAGCTGCCGTCATCCTTTTTGCTGCTGTCGCTATCTGTATCATCGGTCTGAGAGGAGGTGTTTCCGTTAGGGTCGGGAACATCATAATCCCACGGGATAACATCAGCTGTGGTCTGCTGTCCGCCGGTGCTGTCATCACTATCCGAGCTGCTTTCAGATGAGCTGTCCTTGTCGGACGAGCTTTCACTCTGAGAGCTTGAAGAAGACGAGTTATTCTTTTCGGTGCGACTCGAAGATCCGCTCTCTGAACAGCCTGCGAGCAGCATAGTCATAGCCGCCAGCACAGCGAGTATTCTTTTTGATAGTTTTTTCATAAAAGGACATACTCCTTTATCATATAATTTATCATTTTAACTATACCACTTGTTTATTTACGTTTTATTACGATATTTACGGGAATTATTAAAAATAACTATCCGAAACTGCGCAAAACCCTGAAAAGCGCAAAAGCGGCGTAAAGCCGCTTTTGGTAATATTCCAGCAGTTTTGTAGAACAAATGTTTCACGTGAAACATTTGTCTTTAGCATCTTGTTTTTATTGTGCGCTTATCGCTGATGGCTCTGCGAAGGTCAATGTTTATCCGTATCCATAAACACTCTTGATCCCGTCGCACCTGTTTGCCCCTGATACTTTCCGTTATAAGGCACAAGCGCAGCCTGATCCATTTTTGCGAACACCAGCTGACCAACTCTGCGGCCTGCGGTCAGTTCTATCGCACACCTATTAGCATTGAAAAGCTCAAGGGTTATCTCGCCTTTAAAGCCAGGGTCTACCCAGCCTGCATTCTGAATGAAAAGTCCCATTCGCCCAAGTGAGCTTCTGCCCTCGACAAATGCTGTCAGATCATCGGGAAGCTCAAAATACTCCTTAGTCGTTGCGAGGACGAACTGTCCGGGAAGTATCAGATATTTGTCGGCGGTTATCGTTTTATATTCTATCCTGCTGTCAAGAGTTATCACGCCCGACGGCGTATCATCGACGATGCTGAATGTGTTCCCCAGCCTTATATCAACGCTGGCAGGCTGTATCTGTTCGTCCTTCAGCGGTTGTATCGTCAGTGATTTTTCCTCAAGCATTTTTCTGATAGTCTTATCCGACAGTATCATTCTGTTACCCCCATTATTTTTCTTTGAACGGTCAGCCGCCGAGGCGGATCATCTCATCAATGCAGACCTTAGCTTTAGCTATCTGCTCATCGGTCATTTCTATCTCAAAAGCACCGCCGTTTCCGATGCCTTCGCAGGACTTGTAAACGTCCATAAGCGTAGTTATCTTCATATTCGGGCAGATAAGCTCCTTTGACAGCACATAGAAATCTTTCTCAGGGAATCTGTACTGCAGATGCTCTGCAATAGATATTTCCGTTCCGATGATAAATTCCTTTGCGTCCGATTTAGCGGCAAAGTCCATTATGCCAGATGTAGAGCCTGCATAATCTGCTCCCTGTGTTACCTCCGGTCTGCACTCTGGGTGAACCAGCACAAGTGCATTCGGGTGAAGCCTTTTAGCCTCATCAAGCTCTGCCTTTGTTATCTTTGCGTGAGTCGGACAGCCGCCCTGCAAAAGCTTTATATCCTTATCGGGACAAGCTTTCTGCACAAACGAACCGAGGTTACAGTCGGGAATGAACAGGATCTTATCTGCGTCCATATTCTTTACTATCTTGACCGCAGATGACGATGTAACGCAGACATCGCACACCTCTTTCAGCGCAGCGGTCGTGTTGATATAGCAGACGACTTTCCTTTCGGGGTCTTCCGCCTTTATAGCCTTTATCATCTCAGGCTCCATCTGTTCTGCCATAGGGCAGCCTGCAAGACTGTTTGCAAGGAAAACGTGCTTATCGGGCGAAAGCATCTTAGCCGTTTCAGCCATAAAATGCACGCCGCAAAGCAGAATGTTCCTGTTTTTCACCTTAGCCGCCTCGACAGAAAGCTTATAGGAATCTCCCGTAATATCTGCGACCTCGACTATCTCCTTTGCCTGATAGCTGTGAGCGAGAATACAGATGTCCTTTTCTTCTTTAAGTTCGATTATCCTGCGCTGAATATCTCTTATCATAATTTCGTCCTCGCTGTTCAGATGTTTTTGTTGTAGATGAGCATAAGACCCTTTAGCAGCAGGTCTTCATCAAGGATTATCTTCGTCCTGCAAAGAGGAACTACCACAGGTGCAAGACCTCCCGTTGCAACGACGGTACAGTCTTTTCCTATCTCTTTTTTTATCCTGTCGCATATGCCGTCGATAGCGCCTGCATTTCCGTAAAGCAGACCGCCCTTTATGCACTCGACAGTATTCGTGCCGATCAGTTTTTTCGGCTCTTCAAGAGCTATCCTCGGAAGCTGTGAGGTACGGCTTATCAGCGAATCGTGCGAGATCATTATTCCCGGCATTATCATTCCGCCGATATAGTTCTTGTCCTCGTCTATTGCCGAAAGCGTCGTAGCTGTTCCCATATCGACGATTATCATCGGTGCTTTATACTGGTTTATACCTGCGACCGCATCAACGACAAGGTCGCTGCCCAGCTGTGCAGGGTTGTCTATCTTGATGGAAAGACCCGTTTTCATTCCGGGTCCTACCACCTTGCATTTTACTTTTGTGTACTTTTCAACTGCTGCCTTGACAGTATTGGTGATACTCGGCACTACCGACGAAATGATAGCGCCGTCAATGTCCGAACCGTTCAGCCCGTTCATCTCGACCGCTGTTCTCAGCGTCACCGCATATTCAAGGTCGGTCGCCGTAAGGTTTGTCGATACTCTTTCTCTGAAAAGTATCTTATCCTCATCGCAGCAGCCTAAAACTATGTTAGTATTTCCTATATCAACAGCAAGTATCATTTTTTATCTCCTGCGCTTATGTCAAGCCGTTTTTGCTTTGCCTTTCATAAAGCCTGCTTTTGTCAGACCTACCGCAACTGCCGCAGTAACGATAGTTGCGACTATCATTTCAACGAGTGCGTTGACGCCAACGAATGTGATGATGAACCAGATAACGTTCTTTCCGCCCATCTTTTCCTGCATATAATCTGTGCTGCCGAAAAGCAGTACCAGCGAGGTCATAAACAGCACGGTGTTTGAAAAAGCAGTCATAAAGCCTGCAACTGCGCCGCCCACATAGTTGTTGGACATCTTCTTTGTTATCTTGAAAGAATAGCCTGCTATTATGCCCACCAGAACTCTCGGTATAAATCTCTGGATAAACGCAAAGAACGGATTGATGTCAAACAGAGCCGCACCCATAGCGCTCGGAACGCCTACGCCGATGCACTGCAGGAAGCTGAACATACCGAACACGCCGCCGATTATTGCGCCGCCGACAGGTCCGCAGGTCGCAGCCGCTATCGCAACAGGGATAACGTTAAGTGTGATCACCAGCGGTCCTACGGGTATCGAGCCGATAGGCGTGAACGAGAATATCATGACCAGGGCGGTCATGAGCCCAAGGATCGTCAGCTGACGAATGTTGAAGATTTTTTTGCCGTTTGCATTTGTTTTCATAATGAAAACCTCCTTTTGTTATTATTCCTGCCTGTGCAGGATACAATACACCGCAAAAAGATGTCCTTTTGCCCTGCGTGTCTTCTAAAGTCAGACTTGCTTTTGCAATACCTGCTTTTGCACGCTTTTACGGGCTTTGAGCCGATTTTTGCGCAGAGTTTTCCCAAACTCCGAAAACATTATAGCATACTTTTTTGAAAAAAGCTATATCTTTTTTTAAAATTCTGTGTTATACTATACTGTGGACTGAAAATACTCTATGATCGGAGGTATTATACAATGCTTAAAGGAAAGACAGTTGTGCTTGCAGTTACAGGCTCTATCGCCGCTTATAAAATGGCAAACGTCGCAAGGATGCTCAAAAAGCTGGGCGCTGATGTTCATGTGCTGATGACACAGAACGCCACACAGTTCATAAACCCGATAACCTTTGAAACGCTCACGCAGCATAAATGCCTGATAGACACATTCGACCGCAATTTCCAGTACAGTGTTGAACACGTTGCGCTTGCAAAGGCTGCTGACATCGTGCTTATCGCTCCTGCATCGGCTAACGTTATCGGCAAGATAGCAGGCGGGATCGCTGACGATATGCTGACAACTACGGTCATGGCCTGCCCGTGCAAAAAGCTCGTTGCTCCTGCGATGAACCACAATATGCTGCACAATCCGATAGTTGAGGATAACATCAGAAAGCTTGCTTCATATGGGTACGGAATAATAAATGCAGATACGGGAATGCTCGCAAACGGCGACATCGGCGACGGCAGGCTTCCCGAGGAAAGCGTTCTCGTTGAGCATATACTTAAAGAGATAGCTTTTGAAAAAGACCTTGAGGGCAAAAAAATTCTTGTCACAGCAGGTGCGACAAGAGAGCCGATAGACCCTGTCCGCTTCATAACCAACCATTCAAGCGGAAAAATGGGGATAGCAATGGCGAGAGCCGCAATGATGCGAGGCGCACAGGTAACGCTCGTTTGCGCACACTGTGAGGTTAAGCCGCCGATGTTCGTGGAAGTAGTGGACGTTCAGACTGCCGCTGAGATGTTTGAAGCGGTAACGTCCAGAGCAGACGGACAGGACATCATCATCAAGGCTGCGGCTGTTGCGGACTACACGCCTGCATCGACTGCCGACAGCAAGCTGAAAAAGTCGGACGGCGATATGAAGATAGATCTTGTGCGCACAAAGGACATACTCAAAGCGCTTGGCGAGGACAAGAGAGAAGGTCAGCTTATCTGCGGATTCTCAATGGAGACTGACAACGTGATAGATAATTCACGTGCAAAGCTTGAGAAGAAGAACTGCGATATGATCTGTGCTAACTCGCTCAGGACTCAGGGCGCAGGCTTCGGAACTGATACCAATGTCATCACGATGATCACAAAGGACGGCTGCGACGAACTTGAACTGATGAGCAAAGAGGAAGCAGCACATAAGATACTTGATAAACTGCTTACACTTTAATTCTCTTTTTTCCCCTTATACATTTTCATAATTGCGATAGCTGTCAGCAGAGCAGGAAAAACGGTGAACAGATCCTTGAAGCGTGAATACAGCGTTTTTTCTTCGATCAGCTGCACTTCTCCCGTGACCACGCCCTTTGAGGTCTGTGTGCGCACGCTCTGCACCTCGCCTGTGGGCTTGATTATCGCTGAGATACCACAGTTGCCCGAACGCAGAAGATATTTCCCGTTCTCCGCCGCCCTCATGATGCTGTGGCGGAAATGCACCTGCCTTGCGCTGCTTTTTCCGAACCAGCTGTCGTTGGTACAGACGCAGAGTATCTGCGCTCCGTCTGCTGCCTGCTTACGAACAGTTTCGGGATAGACCGATTCGATACAGATAGCACAGCCGATCTTTCCGAGCGCTGTTTCAAGCGGCTTGGTGTGTATATCATCTGAACATTCGCACAGCGTTTTGCTGCCAAACAGCGCTGCAAACGGTATCTTCTCCCCGAACGGAACGAGTACCTGCTTGAAATACGGCTCGCTGACGCTCCCATTGCCGTCAACAGCGTAGAGCGCATTGTACTCATCGCCGTCAAAGCGGAAGAAGCAGCCGTTTATCACCGTAGCTCCGCAGCTTTTTGCAATACTTGAAACGACAGAGAACTCCCCTGCCTCACCGTCATATCCCATAGGTACGGCGGTCTCCGGCAGAACTACAATATCGGCTTTTTTTATCATCGCCGAATTTACTATCTTACGGTATGACCTTGCGCAGTCCCAGGCTGTGCAGGCAGCTTTTTTGTTTCCCTCTGCCTCGTCCTGTGCGACGACCGCAAAAATGCTTTCGGAATCTTTTGAGATGCTGTTGAGATGCGCAGTTGAATAAAAACCGTAACCGAGCCAAAGAGCATACACTGCCGCAAGCGAGCCAAGGGCGGTAAGCCGCTTTTTGCCGCAGCCCTTTACAGCAAAAGCTAAAAGCCCGTTCACAGTCAGCAAAAGCACCGTGACTGCACGGCAGCCAAGCAGATTTGCGGGCTGAATGACAAATGGTTGACTCGTTATGCTCAGCCATATTCCGCACCACGGGAATGACAGCACAGGGAAGCTCTCCTGAAGCCATTCTCCGCCTGCGATAAGCAACGCAAGCGTAAGCATATCATATAATCTGTTCTTTCGCAGATACAAGAACAGATACACGGGAAGAAGCATCATAAGGCTCTCCCAGAAAGTCAGAACCACCACAGCAAGAAAAAGCAGCATCACCGCAAGCGGTCTGTCAAGGTCTATCTGGGAGTAGACAGTCAGCAGAAAAGCAAGCTGATAAAAATAATACGGCGCAAAAAAGCAGACAAAGCTCTTTGCAAGATCACGCCTGCTTTCATAGCGGCAAAGACAGTACATCATTGGCGCATAGCTTATGAACGCAAGCAGCGGAAGTTCAGCTGAAGACTGCAGGGCCGCACACCAAAGCCCCGTGAAAAACATCAGCGCATACTTTTTATTTATTTTTAAAGCAAATGATCTTATAATATCCATATAAACAGTTTGCCCGCATAAAGGGCAAATAATCATTTTTGAAAGCAAAGGAGATGAACAGCGTGAAGATAGATATTCCCGCTTACGCAAAAACCGCCCTGGAAAAGCTTCACGCTGAGGGCTTCAAGGCATATATCGTCGGCGGATGCGTCAGAGATTCGGTGCTTGGCAAAACGCCCGATGACTACGACATCTGCACAGACTGCACACCCGATCAGATGAAAAAAATCTTTTCGGACTTTACGGCAATAGAAACGGGCATAAAGCACGGGACGCTGACCGTTCTTATCGACCGCAAGCCCGTAGAGATAACCACCTTTCGCAGCGACGGGAAATATTCCGACCACCGCAAGCCCGACAGCGTTAAATTTGAAACGGAGCTGTCACAGGATCTAAAGCGGCGCGATTTCACCGTAAATGCCCTGTGCTATAACGACCGCGAAGGCATAGTCGATATGTTCGGCGGGATTTCCGATATAGAGAACAAAATTATCCGATGCGTCGGGAAGCCGCAGGATCGTTTTGACGAAGATGCGCTGCGTATAATGAGAGCTATGCGCTTTTCATCGGTGCTTGGCTTTGAGATAGAAGAAAACACAGCAAACGCCGTGCATGAGCAGAAAGAGCTTTTGCATAATATCTCCGCAGAGCGAATAGCCTCGGAGCTGAAGAAACTGCTTTGCGGTACAGGCGCAGAAAAAATACTTACAGACTACCGTGATGTCATGGCAGTCATAATCCCGCAGCTCAGACCCTGCTTTGATCTTGCGCAGAACAATCCGCACCACTGCTATGATGTATACACACACATCTGCAAAAGCGTCGGAAATATCCACCCCGACTGGGTGCTGCGCCTTGCGATGCTGCTGCACGACATCGGTAAGCCTCTGGTGAAAAAAACAGACGAGAACGGCATAGACCACTTCAAGACCCACCAGTTCAGAAGCGCTGAGCTTGCACAAAGGATCACTGCCGATCTCAAGCTCGACAACAAGTCACGCCGCAGGATATACGACCTGGTTTACGAGCATGACGACCGCATCGCTGCAACAAAAAAATCGGTACGCAGATTCCTCTCGAAATACGATGAGGACTTCTTTGCCGACTACATGAAAGTGCGGCGTGCAGATACTCTGGCACAGTCTATGTATCTGCGTGAGGAAAAGCTGAAAG
>CAMZIK010000013.1 GCA_947307175.1 uncultured Clostridia bacterium | reverse complement strand
ATTGACGTATCAGGGTTGAGCACCGATGCGTCTGCCGAGTTTAATATTTCGATATACACAAAACGGGCGATGAATTATATCATCGCCCATTGCTATTAGTTTGGTAAATAGTTTCTTTGAAATCAACTGAACCTAAACATAGACAAGCAATATAACCAATGCAGGCTGACCGCTCGCTTTTATTCTTCAATCGCCAAAAATCCCTGCTCAAAAGCTCCCGGGAACTGGAATTACTTATCAATGCCATTGAACACAACAACGATCATTCCGCCGTCTATTCTCTTGACCTGACCGAGCCCGAAGGCTGATGTCAGATATGGTATCCTGGGCTAGTACATCTTTCAGGAACTCAGTGAAGTTATCAAGTGCCTCCTGTCTCTTTTTGCAGACTAGGTTATATTGCTTAAGCTCCTTATTCTTCTTGTCCAGCTCTTTGACCTCTTTTTCCTTCTTGTTGATCATCTTGTCATAGAGCTCTTTCCTGCCGAGGTCGTTAAGTCTCTCCATTATCAGATTCTCAATATCCTCGTTTAGCTTTTCTATCTTTTGCTCATTTTCTTGTATCTTCTTATCGTATGCCGACTTTTTTCTCTGCCATTCTCTGACGATATGCTCATACTTCTTACTCTCACCTAGAATATGCTTATACCATGATTTCATCACGCCCGTGCAGATGATTATGAAGTCCCGAATGTTCCAGAACCACAGCTTAACATTGGCTTGCAGGTTTTCGGGGTAGATATATGTTTTCAATTTGCACCTCCAAAACAAAAACAGCCGGGTTTTATCCCGACTGTAGCTACATAGTCTTAAATTTACGGCATTGTGATCTCACCTTAAAGATCCTCATATCTGAGACCGCACAGATGATAATCCTCATCTCTCTTGATCTCAAATGGAATGTTAGCTTGTTCAAGCTCGTACAGCAGTGCTTCAAAAAGTTCCCTTGAAGAATTGTGCTGACCTAATGTGACAAAGAAGCTGTGATTTATGCATGCGATCTCGCACATAACGTCAACTGCGCATACTTCCGCAAGGCAATAAAGCTCCTTGATATAGGGGTCAAGAGGACCGAAGCTGCGGCTGTTCACATAGGAAACTGATGCAGTCCAGCGGCTTGCTGATGCTGCTTTGGGAAGCATATCCAGTTTCATTTGCAGCGGCATCACCTTCAATTTTTCAAAACCCATTTTTCTCGTCTTTATATACCACGCTGAGTTTTCGGGCTGTGCCTGGAGCATAAGCTGACCTCTTGTCATGGTACACAGCTTCATAATGTCATCAAGCTGATGTTCTTTCGGGAAATCAAGCTCGTAGGCATTGGCAAACATTCTGTAATTATCGAAATTGCCCAGCATAGATTTATGGTCTATCGCTACGGACACGGTGACAGTTTTTTCACTTTTGGGATCGGCACGCCTTATTGCCCTTGCGATGAGCACCGCCAGAAGCACATTCGGGCTTCCGTCATTCTCCTTACAATACTTCATTACGGCATTTTCGGGCAGTTTCAAGTAATAGATATGATCCGCTTCACCGTTTCGTGACGGCAGACGGTAAAAGTCCTGAGTTGGTTCTTTCCGGTAAAATGGTTCTTGTATGCTGTCGGTATCCACAGCTGCAAAAGGATCGCCCGTTTCAGATACGGGGATCTCGCTTCCGGGCAGACGAAAGTCCTGAGTGGGGAAAGAAATACCTGTTTTTTGGGAAAGATAGACAAAAAGCAGGCTCTTGAAAAACGGCAATACGCCTGCACCATCAGACAGAGTATGGTTTATTTCAAGGCAGAGACGGTCACCCTCATATTTAATTGCTGCAAGGTGATAGTTTGCCTCTTTTGAAGCAAGTTCTATCGGTGCCCAGGTATTTCGCACGGTCATAGGCAATGTATTGGGTATAACGACGATATCGTTACCCTCGATCTTCGCTCTTACATAAAAATACGCAAAGCGCTCACGAAGCTCCTCTGCAGCTTCTTTCAGCAGCTTTTCATCTATCTGCTCGGTAAGCACTGCTGTAACGCCCATTGTCATCGGGTTTTCCGTCGAGCACGAACACAGCATAGGGTCGTAGTAATGTTTAGCCATTTATACTCCTCCTGTTTTTTTCTTCATTATATCATACCTCCCGCTCATTTTCAAGTTCAAAGCACTATAATGCCACTATGACGGAAGAAAAACTTGTAGGTCTATGGAGTTTAAAGCAGTATTAAATAAGAACTGATCATTATTGCGACAACGCACTTTTGCCCTTTGCGGTATGTCATCAACGTTACATCACCCTTGTGCACCGATGTATCTGCCGAGTTTAATATTTTCATAAGTAAACCAAACCGCAGGGTTCGTCCCTGCGGCTCTTGTCATATATCATATCATTTCTGCGAGTCAACCTCCCTCAGACAATACTTCCTCTCCAGCTCCTCCAGCCTGCCTTCCGACTTCAATTCCTCTTCCGCTTCGGCTGCGAGCATATCCAGATACTCTTCATCATGCTCCGGAGGGTGCGCTTCGCATGAAAACAGCGTCCTCTCTCTCCCTCTCCAGATCCTCCTTCAGCAGGGCTTCATAGAATTCCGGCGGCAGGTTCTCGTTCCACAGCGGCTCGCAGGGCTTGCCGCCTGATATCATAACAGCGTAAGAACCGTTCCAGTTCCCGTTCATCTCGAACCTGATGTCAAGGGTGCTGTCTTCGTTCTGATGCACCGTCACCTTTTTTACAAGCATCCTTAGCTGAGGATCGGTGATCTGCCCTTCTGATATTATCTCCTCAATGACCTCCGAGGTCTTTTCAGACTCTTGTGCTTCTCCCTGCTGATGCGGTCGAACACCTTGCATTCAGCGATCTTCTTTTTAAGCTCCGTGATCTGCCGCTCTCTTTCCTCTATCATTCTGGTGTATAGATCGCTGCGGTCACGGTCATTCATTCTGTCAATGACAAGTCCCTCGATCTCTCGGTTCAGCCCGTAGATCTTCGTTTCGTGCTGGATTATCTGCTGATCGTACAGCGGCTTTTTCCTGTTCCACTCTCTGACGATATTGTCGTACTTGTCCGCCTCGGCAATAATGTGATCGCGGAGCCCCTGTATCTCGAACAGCACAAGCTCGTCGAGCTGGCTTTCCCTCACCCGATGAGGTGTGCAGTAGGCTTTGCCGTAGCGGTGGCTGCTGTTGCAGGTGTATTCGACGTACTCTTTGCCGTTCCACCGCCGTTTCTGAGCGATAAGGCTTGCACCGCATTCGGCGCATTTGATTATCCCGCAGTAGCGGTGTATCCTCCTGCTGCTCGATGCTCTTGCATTGTTTTCCGACCTTTCTTTCAGAAGATACTGAGCCTGCTTCCAGACGCTTTCCTCAATGATAGGATCGCAGAAATCAGGATGCCTGAACCGTTCTTCGGCAGGGACCGCGCTCTTGGTCTTGCGTATCTTGTTGGAGACCGTTTTGTGATTGACCATTACCCCGATATACAGCTCGTTTGTCAGAATTCGTTTCACAGCCGTCTGCACCCAAAGGTACCGCTTGCTGATGTTCGGTTTCCAGTCTGCAATGCGGCGGCGCATATAGAACTCCGGCGACCTGATGCCCCGGGCGTTGAGCTGTTTTGCTATCACCGTCATCCCGTAGCCCTGAATGTAGAGGCTGAATATCTCCCGGATGATGTCTGCGGCTTCTTCGTCGATGCAGACCTTATTGGTATTCCGGTCCTTGTAATAGCCCATAGGCAGAGTCTCTATCAGCCCCTTGTCCTTCTGCTTCTGACGCACTCCCGCCGTGACCTTGCGGCTGATATCCTTGCAGTTGAGGTCGTTGACTATCTGCTTGAAGCCGATGATAAGATCGTCATTCTCGTTGGCACTGTCAACGCCTTCGGGCAGCGCTACGACAGTGAATTTATCACCTCAAAATCGACCTCAAGCAAGTCAAGTTTCATATTTTTATATTTGCAGGTGTGGCGGAATTGGCAGACGCGCTAGCTTCAGGTGCTAGTGTTCGCAAGGACGTGTGGGTTCAAGTCCCACCATCTGCACCACGAAAAGCTCGTATTTATGAGCTTTTCTTTTTGCCCAGTGACCGGTGTCACTGTCACAGCAGATTGTCGGAGCGCTACCTATGGTAGCGCGTCTGCCAAAACCAGCGCCTGAAACGGCGTATCTACGCTGTTGTCACTATCGTGTCGCTATCCTACCTTGTGTCGTTGCCAGCACACAAGGTAGTTTCATATCTTCTGAAAGCACAAAAACAGGCGTTATTTTCACGCCTGTTTTCGTTTTCACTCTGATATTTCAACCTCTTTGTTGTCTCCGAGCTTTCCGTTCATCTCGAACTTTATATCCAGCGTCTTATCTTCATTCTGATGAACCACAATCTTGTTCACAACCATATATCTTTTTTTACAATCATCAGTGAATCCGATTCAAAAACAAAACTGACTCCGCTTGAATTGCGAAGCCAGTTTTTTTGCTTTTAGTATATTATAGCACATGGGAGGCTGATTTGCAAGATGTTTATAATGTTATGAAACAGTCGGCTCAATAATAGTCTGATGAACTTTGCGATAAGCTTTTTGTTCATGTGATGTTCCTCCTATAATTTTTTTACTCCCTATTTTGATATGTATTGCTTCCGCCGCCTGCTGAAGTGGAGCAATACACGACTTGATCGGGATATTTCAGATATAAAAAATTATAGAATATACATATATATACATAGAACTAATGATGAACAATACATTAAAATGGAGAATATGCCTAAAGCAGGCTCGTTCCGAGGTGGAGCAAGCCTGCTTTTTGAGCTTTTATTTGCGGATTTCCAAGCTGTTCAGGATACACCTTGCGCACTCGAACGGGAAAAGCTCACGCTGCTTTATTATCGAACCGCTGATACCCTCTGCGAGGTGTATATCGGGCTTGACCGTGACGCCGTGATAGTCCGAGCCCAACGATACCAGCAGGTCGTACTTATCGGCAAGTGCAAGATACTGTTTTGTCATTTCGGGCGTGAAGGCACTGTACCAGCACTCGATACCGTCAAGACCGCATTCTTTGAGTTTCCCCGCAAAGCTGTCAAGCCCGGCGTCCGTCAGCTTCATCTGATACGGGTGAGCGAGCACCGCAAGACCGCCTGCTTTGTGGATAAGCGCTACAGCTTCGGCATAACCGAGCTCGTACTTTTTGATGTCCTCTATGCGGGGGGCGGTGAGGTATTTTGCGAATGCGTCACGCACGCTTTCGGCATAACCGTTATTTATGAGCTCCCTTGCGATATGGGGCTTGCCGACGTTCCCACGAACCGAGGATTTTATCTTTTCGGCATCGACATTTGCGCCCATTTCGGCAAGCGCTTCGCATATACGATATGTTCTCTGACGACGTGAATCGGCGCATTTTGACATTTCGCCGATAAGCTCTGCATTTGAATAGTCGACCCCCAGCCCGAGGATATGCAGCTTGTCAAGCTCGCTGCATGATATCTCTATACCGGGGACAAATCTTATCCCACGCTTTTTTGCTGCTTCGGCGGCTTCACGGCAGCCCGAGACAGTGTCGTGGTCGGTGAGTGCGATAACTTCAACATTCTGCTCTGCCGCTGCCGAAACAAGCTCGCTTGGCGAAAGGTCTCCGTCAGATGAAGTCGAATGCGTATGAAGGTCGTATCTTATCATTTTTCCTCTCTTTCATTCCCCGAGCCTTTCGGAGCGTATCACAACTATCTTGATACCGCTGTCAACGTTCCAATAAACTCCTTCGGGGGTATTTTCGTCTATATTTCGGTTTTTAAGGAATGTGCTGACGGTCTTGAAATCAAATCTGAAACCGTCGGAGTATTCAAATATGCTGTCCACAAAGCGGATCTCTCTGTTCGGTTCCTCGATGACCTCGAGTGTCTTGCTTGCGAAGTCTATCTTGACACGGGAGTAAAGCTCCAGCTTATAAAATATCTCGACAAGCATTGTCATTCCTTTTTTTCATTCTCTTTTAGATACTCCATTGCTTCTTTGATAAACTGTTCAAGGTCGTTGCCTTTATGAACCTTCTTGGAGTCGGGACGAGGGAAATACATATTATAGTTTTTATCTCTTTTATCATCATTCTTGATCTCTCCAGGACCGTCAGGTTTTGCGTTGGTATCCAGCAGAACTACCTGAAATTCTCCGTCGGGTACTTTGTGGAAATTTCCCGAGTCTGAATCATAGTCGACAAATGCCGGTTCAGTTTTTATAACTTCCTTGAATTTACCGCATTCGCCTTTCGGCTTGGCATTAATCATATCATTGCGGTTTATCCTGTAGGGCATTATATGAAAGCCCTTGATAACCTTGACATCCTTGCCATTCTTGATCTTTACATTCTTGATCTTTACCGGATTTTTGAAGATTACTTTGTAATAATATATAATACCGCAATACTGGGAGCTTGGATTATTTATTCTCTTTGCCTCCTCACTTTCTATCTTTTCTTTTTCAACTGCATTGGATACAGAGTGTTCTGCTATATATCTGAAAATATTATACTCAAACTCGGTCATTTTTCATCATACCTTTCTGTTAATTCTCTCGCTCTTTCGACCAGCTTAGCTTTCAGCATGGTCGGGCGGACTATCTCTATCCTGTCGGGATATGCCATCGCAAGGTCAATGATACCTTTCTCGCTGGTCGTGACCTTTATCTCGTCGTATGTATCGTCGATTTTTCGCACGAATTCGTAGCTCATGCCGAACACATCGTGTATCAGAGTGTAATATTCTGCCTTGACTTTCAGCGTTACCGTTATAGGGTCACCGTAGGTCATATCGGGGTGGCGAAGCATAAATTCGTTAGCGTTGCTTCTTATGAATCCTCGTATCTCGTTTATCATTTTGCCTTGCTTGTCTGTAACAGTGATATTTTGCATAAGATCGACACGGTATATGCTGACGTTGTCTGTGTATTCCCCGCTGCTGTGGATATAACAGCACAGCATATATCTTTTGCCACGATAGGCGACAATGTAGTAGGGTACGACCCTATACAGGCGGGGCTTGCCGTTTCGTGACTTGCGCAGGACTATTTTGCCGTCCCGGTCATATCCGCCGAAGTTGAAAGTCATCTGCCTGCAAGCCTTTATCGCTTTGATGATCTCCGCTGAATTTATAGAAGTTCTTTCGCAGTCGTCGACCGAGAATACCGAGATATCGCCCTCGTCAAAATCAACTTTTGGGTATTCATCTTTCAGCTTACCTATCAGCTTTTTCTTCTGCTCGAGCGAGAGCGTATCGAGAAGCCCTATGCCCTTCGCCATCGCCTGCACCTCACTGACCTCGATATACGGCTTGTAATAGATGCCTGTGAGCCGATCGGGTATATACCCTTGATCCCAGTCTTTGTATCGTATAACGAACCTGTCCCGATTCTCGTCCGTAAGGCTCTGAGGCGGAGGATTCATAACAAGTATCAGCTCACGGATCGCCTTTGCGAGCGTTTTGTGGTCGCACTTATAGTCGATCTCCTTATCCTTCATCATCTTCTCCATGATCATCGTCTGAGTCATTTTATTGTTGCTGTTGGAATACTGTTTGAGCACCTGAAGCACCTTCAGCACCCGCATCGGGTCTGACACGTTCCTGCCGTGAATGCTTTTTTCAGCCATATCACTCTACTCCTTCCTTACCCGACACGGCGGATAGATCCGCCGATCTTTTTGTATGCTATATCACCGTATTCTCCCTCGTCCGACCACGGATATTTTACGAATGCAGGGACGACGCCGTCGCAGATGACCTGGTCTTCCAGGAATTTTTCACAGATAAAGAATCTCTCGCTTCTCCATTGAGACTTATCCGCACTTACATAAAGCACGCAGTCTGCTGAAACAAGTGCGAACGGGAAAAGCCTGCGTTTTATTGCGATGCTGTCACTGCAGAACGCCTCGAGCACATCGCTTTTTATTTTTCTGTGTCTGATATCCGTCTCGCCTTTGGGTATCCTGTCCGTCATGGCGAGAAGTCTTTTGCGGGCTTCCTCAGCCTGTTCCGAGTAGGTCGCCGTGCCCTCCTCGACCTCGTTCTCGCCCCAGATATATTTTTTCCTGTTATATGTGAACTCTGTGGGTATCACATAGAACACCAGATCACCGCCACGGTATCTGAAACGGTCGATCTCCGCAAGGGCTTGCTCCCTGTCGGTGAACTCACCCTTGTGCGTGCAGATACGGTCGTATCTGACAGCGTTTGTCCTGTTGTAAACATAGATCTGCCATCTCCTTGCTTTCGGGTCGGGATAATCCGAGAAGTCATCGTAGACCGACAGTTTTTGCTCGTTATCGAATACGAACACCTGCGTACCGCAGCGCAGTTTCCCGAACTCGGGCAGATCCTTTGAAAGCTGAACCTTGTTGATCATAGTCATAGTGCACCATTCCTTTCCGTCATTCTCATCGTCTGTGAGCATAGCTCATTATACATAACAGAACAGGGAGAAGTGCGGAGAAACTCAAAACGGGGTAAAAAATTTTTTCAACAAGGTTCCAAGAATATTATACTGCGTTTAGATTATATCACATTTTGTTAATAATAGCTATTATCAAATACACAAATAACACCTATGTTGTATGTGCATATTGCATATATGATTATATCAAATTACTCGCTGCTGTTTTATAGGATTTAGTATCTGCTTATGTTATTATACTGAACGGTGGGTCTATGACCCAGAATTCAAAATCTGTTTTTATAGTATTTTTCGAACAAAACTTTATAATAAAAGCATAGTCCGATGAATATGCCCATGTATCATCACCTCCGTATAAATATCTCAAAAAGAAAGCATCTGCCTATTAGTGACAGATGCTCTCAAGTATTGAATTATTATATTTATTCTAACACTTCTGCAACCAAAAGTATCTCCGTGCGTCCCTTGGCCTTCATGCCGGCTTTAACTGCTCTCGAAATTTTAGCCATTGACAAAAGCTGAACTGGTGGTTTTGATTAACACTTTAGGTATTTTGCAACTATGCAGGTAACGTTGTCGATGCCGCCGTTATCAACAGCTGTCTCGGCAAGATCTGTGGCAGTATTCTCCGAGTCCTGCTGCAGCATCTGCACGATCTCGCTTTTGCTGCACATATCATACAGACCGTCGCTGCATATCAGCAGGCTTCCGCCTTCGGGAATGACGAACGGCTCATAAAACTGAGCGTCAAGTCCGTTGCCGTCAACATCCACTCCGAGAAACAGCGTCAGCTTATGGCTGTCGGGACTTGTTTCTGCTTCTTCAAGGGTGTAGATGTTGGACTTGTATTTGCACATAGCGAGGGTATGATCCTCGCTTATCTGTTCAAGCTCGCCGTCTTTCAGCAGATAGATCCTGCTGTCTCCGATCGAGAAAGGATAAACTATGCCGTCCTTTATGAATACAGCTGCCATAGTTGTGCCGCCGCGGTCATTTCCGCTGTTTTTAAGCGTGCGGCATATTTCGGCATTGGTCTGGTTTACATACTTGTCTATTGCCTGCTGAAACATATCGGGCGTGAGATCTTTCAGCTCGGCGAAAAGCTCCGCCGATCTTTCGGCTGCGATGCGTGATGCGACATCGCCCATTTTCTCGCCGCCCATTCCGTCGAACACGCCGAGAAAAAGCTCGCTGCCGCCAATTTCACCGCTGATGTTCATTATATCCTTGTCAGACGGTTTTGCCTTGCCGTTTATCGAAAAGCTGTCCTCATTGTTGTCTTTTCTTTTTCCGTTGTGTGTAGAAACGGACAAATCGATCGTTTTATCCATTTATGCTCCTTTTTTATGAATCTCTGTTTTTTATTTTGAGTGCTGCGATGCTGATAAGATAGAACAGCAGTGCAAGCCCGAGACAGCATAACCACGCTATCAGCATATTAGATGCGGTATGATCGTATGCTTCCTCTGCTTTTAGCCGTGTGACATTCGGGAATGCCTTGCTGATTTCAAGCGGGAATTTGCTGTTGTTTAGGTCTGCGGTGCTTCCAAGCGCACTCATGCCCCATTTGCTGAAGGTAAAGTAGGCGATCTTTTCGCTCCACTTTCCAAGCTCGAACAGCACTCCGCTCATGATGAGCTGAAGTATCAGCGTGAACGGCATTATAGTCATTGCTGTTGTGGGAGTACCTGCGATAGAGGAGATCATCAGTCCCATAACGTCTGCGCCGAATATCATCAGGAAAATGGTGATGAAGTATTCGATCATTGCCGGCATCAATACTCCGTCCGAATTGAAGTCGATGAAGATATAGCACACGCCGAGGATCATCACCGACTGTATAAGGCAGATAATGAACTGCCACAGCACCGTAGCGGTGACATACGACGAGATCTTCATTCCCGAGCGGTATTCCGCACGGATTATCTCATGCTCCTTGCAGATATTCTGTATCGAGTTGAACACGCCGATCCAGATGGAAGCCGAGGCTATCGAAAAGAAGCCCGACTTGGTGCTTTCGTATGTAGTGAACATATCCTTGCCGACAACTGCCGCAACAAGAAATGATACGATAAAAGCGAAAACTATGAACTTCCAGAATTTTTCCTTATAGGCTATGCGCCTGATCTTGCGGAAGTAAACGTGAGTCTGCTGAAAAAAAGATGAATTCTCCATCTGAAAACTTCCTTTATTTTATATTGCACGGTACGGTCAGTGCTCAAACGGTCTGTTGAACGAACCTATCTCAATAAGGTTGCCTTCGGGATCGGCGATATAGCATGTTCTTTGTCCCCAGGGCTCTGTGGTAGGCACAAGCACCGATACCGCACCTTTTTCGACTGCCTTGCGGTATTCGATGTCAACCTGCTCAAAAGTATCGACATACAGGGCTATCTCGAAATGACCGTTCAGTCCTTTGAGATACTCATATTTTCTGCTTGTCATAGTCTCAAAGTCTTTTCTGCCGTAAAGCAGGAACAGCGTACCGTCCTTGAGCAGATAAACGTTTGATGTATTCTCGTCCTCTTTTATCTCAAAGCCGAGCACGTCTCTGTAAAAGCGTATCATACTGCCCATATCATTAACGAACAGGCCGAAACCGTCAAGTTTCATAATGCTCCTCCCTATTTTACCGAGATCCTGTCCGGATATTCTCTTTGAGCGTCAGGTATTTTTCTATGTATTCATCTGCCATGCCCTTGCCGCCTTCTGCCGGCGGATTGATCTCTTTCATTATATCCTGAAGTCTTGAAACGCCGAAGAACTTCTTTGCGTTATCAATACTGCCGAAGAATGCAAGGTGTCCTGCTCTGTCCCGGGAGTTCCTTGCAAGCACGAGGACTTTTGTGAACAGCGAGACCGCTTTTCCGTCAACTATCTCCACTGCATCATCTGGCTCGTGAGATATGACCATAACTATCTTGTCCTCACGGGATATTTCTTTCAGTATTTCCATCTGCTGCGTTCTTGATGCTGCATCAAGACCCGAATCGGGCTCATCGCATATAAAAACTCTCTGATAGCCGATAAGCTGGTTTGCGACCGAGACCTTTTTCTGCTGTCCGCCGCTGAGCTGGCTTATATACTTGTCAGCGTGCTCCTTTATGCCGACGTGTTCGAGCACCTCTTCAACACGCTTTTTTCTCTCCGCCTTTGAGTAAAGACTGCCGAGCTTGATCGAGGCGGTATCCATAAGCGTGTCCCTGACCGTGTCGTTGACTCTGAGCGTAAGGAACTGCGGGACCATGCCTATCTGTGATTTCATGTTCTTGAAGTTCTGATAAAGATCCTGTCCGTTGAGGATTATCCTTCCGTTTGCCTTGCTCTCACCAAGTATAGCCTTTATCAGCGTAGTTTTTCCTGCGCCCGAGCCGCCGAGTATCAGTACGAAATCTCCGCTTGCAAATTGTGCCTGTATATCCTTGAGCAGCACTTTTCCGCCGCCTACGACTTTCTTTTCGATGTCAACGGTCAGTGTTGTTTCTGTTTCCTCGGTGTAATTGTATATCAGCTCGTTTCCGGTAAAGATCACAAGCGTATTAGCTATCCTTATGACATCGTTCGCAAAGAGCTTTACCGTATTTGTAAGCTCAGCTCCGTTGACGCAGACACCGTTGGTGCTGTTGTTGTCACTGATGAATACGCCCCGAGACGATAAACTGATAACAGCGTGTTCTCTTGACGCCATAGGGTCGTTTATAACCAGTTCGCAGCTCGGATCTCTGCCTATTCTCACCTTACTGCCCGAAAAACGATAGAACTTCCATGTTTCGTTTCCCTTCAGGGAGGTGCTGAATATGATAAGCACTGCTTCGGGGTGAGGCGTGTTAAGATCACTTCTGTCTATCCTTATAATGTCACCGTCCGACAGCTTAACTGCCTTTGTTCCCCGTGCGTTGTACGGTGCAAGCTTGAAGTTGTTGACGAACGAGCCGTTGAGGCTGTTGTTGTCGAGATAGTAGCAACTCCCGTCCGAGTCATCATATATGAATTCTCCGTGCTTTCTGCTGACTATCTGGGAGGACACGATGATATCCCTGTCGCTGCCGGGGCATGCTCTGCCAAGGGTCATGCTTCTGTTCAGCCTGACAGTTCTGGGCTGATGAGTGCCGTCGATGATAAGAATGCAGGCAGGGCCCTGATCTTTCACAGGGTCGTGAGCATAGTACATTGTTTTAAATGAAGAAGTCAATTTTTAACGTTCCTTTCAGATCGTTTTGATGAGCGGTCAGCCGGTCAGTTCCGGATATGCTTCTCTGACGCTGACTTTAAAGGTCCTTATACAGCTGTCGTATGAAGATTCACCCGAGAAATACGCATTCATAGCACTCTGGAATCTTTCTATGCATATCTGATCGTATTTGCTCATCTTGCCGCTGAGGTTGATCTTATCGGCAGACTGAGACAGCAGGGCAAGGTGGTTCTGACCGCCGAGATAGCTGTTTTTATAGGTGCTGCTTACGGAAGCGATCGCTGCTTTGTTGTTCGGCATTTCACCGAATTTGTTGATAAACTCGACCGATGCGTCCGTGCTGCACGCCATGACCTTCATGATGTCGGCAATGATATCCTGATTATCCGAGTCGATAGCGCCGCAGATCCATGTTCCGCCCCAGTACCAGCCGGCAGGACCCTGACAGGCTTTCCATTTGCCGGCAGTATCCGAACCGCCATAGCCTGCAAGGCAGTAGTCTATGCCCCATGAAGGCATGAAGTATCCGAATACCTTTGATCCGACTTTCATATCGTTTATCCATTCCTGGCTCCACTGATCTGTTCCGTTGCACCAGCGGTTATCGTAAAATTCCTTTGCCTGATCGGCCCAGGCATTCATCTGAGGATCGACCTGGATGCTGCCGCTGACGACCCACGGAGAACTCATATTTGAAGCGTACACACGGAATGTATCGTTTTTTGCAGAAAGCATACAATAGCCCTTGCTTTTCATCTTTCGGGCTGTTTCCTTGAATGAATCCCAATCCTTTACGTACTGCTGGACTTTAGCGGGATCATCTGTACCGAGCACCGCCCTGGCGATCTTGACATCATAGAAGAACAGTCCCGGAGTTGCCTGCCATGAAACGCCCTTGACATCTCCGCTGACAGGATCACGGACAGCATCGAGCGTATACTTGTACATATTCTTTGTATCGTCGTCCGTTATGCCGAGATCCTGTATTGAAAGTGTACACAGCCTCGAGCGGTCCTCACCGGAATCGATAAAATTTAGTGCATAATCAGCTTCTACGAGGAACATATCCAGCTTGTCGTCGCTGTCATGCTGTGCATCGAGCGCCTTGCTGAGAGCGTTCTGATATTCTCCGCCAGCATTGTCTACGATTATCCATTCTATTCTTTTACCGTCGATCGATACTACATCCGCATGTTCTTCGTCGTAGTCATCTTTAAATTTTCCCGTCTGTACAGGGTACTTTGAAAACTTTGGATAGATAGAACCTAATCTTGACCTGAACTCGGTGTTCCAGCACATTATCTTGATAGTATTCTTTGACTTTTCCGTTGACTCTGCACCGTGAATCTCCGCAGTATTGACCCTTCCTGCCGGTTTCTGAGGTTCTGCTGTGGTCGTAGTCTCGGCAGGCTTTGCAGTTGTCCTTGCTGTGGTCGTAGTTGTTGTCGCAGCAGTCGTCTTCGATGTTGTCGCTGCTGTTTCTTCCTCTGAGGAGGACTCGGTCGTTCCCTGCTCGGTTTTGATTTCATCGTCCTTTGAGGTCGATGTAAGCAGGAAGATCGTCAGAAAAGCACATAGCGCAAAAGCCGCAACAGCACCGACTATCAAAGCAACGTGGTTCTTCTTTCTGGCGTTTTGTCCCTGATCGTATACAGGCGTATCGTATGCCCCGATAGGCAAAGGCTGATCGTTGATGATAGCCTGTTGTTGCTGCTGATATGTGTTGTAGTCAGCATACGTTGTCGAATACGGATCGTTTGTCTGCGCAAACTGCGAAGCATAGGCTGCGTTCATATCCTGTCTTACGGCAGTGTCCTCATGATACGCATAAAAAGCAGCATTTGTATCGCCGGTATCGGGAATATAATTAAATTCATATGTGGGGTCGCTCAGCGCCCTGATGACCTCGCCAAAGCTCTGAAAACGCCTTTCCGGTTCATATTCGCAGCACTTCATGACAATATCCTTGAGACGTGCAGAACCGTTTGCGGGCGGATCGAACCGCTTTCCTCCGAGCCTGTCGAAGATAGCCTGATCTATCTCGTTGTGCGACATTCCGCTTTTTACGAGCGGCAGCATATTGTTGTTGAGCAGATAGTAAAGCGTAATGCCGAAGGAATAAATATCAGCTGTCTTTGTGTATCTGACGTTCGTGTTATTTATGTTCCATACCTCGGGAGCAATGAACGGCTGAGTGCCCGCCATTGTAGAACCGCTTCCGAGCGCATCTTGTTTAGAGATACCGAAATCACCGAGCAGATAGCTGCCCTGATCGTCAACGTAGATATTGTCAACCTTGACATCACGGTGCAGCATACCGATATTATGCATTGATTCCAGCGCATTTCCTATCTGGAAAGCAAGACAGCTCACCTGGTTTTCTGTCATTATCACATTGCGGCGCATATAAGCCGTAAGCGGAGTGTACAGATGCATCTGTATAAGAATGTCAAAGCCAATTATGCTCCCGTAATCATCGTAAATATCCCTGATGCTGTGAGCAAGACACTGTACAAGATTAGGCTTTCCCTCGAGCTTGTACATATTCTTGATCTCGCCGACCATCGCAGCCTTTTTCTTTTCGATGTATGCTGCGCTGTTACCGCCTAAATTATTGATGTCCTGATCGATGATGATAGGGATCATCTTGACTGCGCTGTATCTTATCTCTCCGAAGAAATTCTGCTTGAAGCGGTAAACTCTGCCGAAGCTTCCTCCGCCGATGAATTCGTCCTTGTACCAGTTTTCCCACAGTGGTTCATATGAACTCAGTCTTTCTCCAGCATCTAACATATTCTTCTCTCCTTTTTTAGTGTATTGATACGAAAAGTATACAGATCAAAGAGTTTGGTATTACAGAAAATTATATCACATTTTGTTAATAATAGCTACTATCAAATAGACGAATTATCCCTGTTCCGTATGTGCATATTGCATATATGATTATATCATATTACAAGCTATTGTTATATAAGAATTTAGTATGCGGAATAAAAAACGGATAGCCGTCTGCTGAAGACTGTTATCCGTTTTTGCGATTGCTCCATAATGGCATCGATGTATTCCTAGAAGTAAATCGATTGTCTCTTGTGATACTTATGCATGGGAGTTCCCAACGTTTCCTGCAAAGACATGCAGAACGATACATATTAGTGATGGGTTTAGATATCTTTAATAGGGAAACTCCAGAAAACAGCGTAGATACGCCTTTTTATATTTTCACTGTCGTGTCGCTACCCTCAGGTGCTAGTGTTCGCAAGGACGTGTGGGTTCAAGTCCCACCATCTGCATAGTAGAAAAGCTCGCAAAAGCGAGCTTTTTCTTTTTGCATTTTTCTTGTTGGTCCTTGTTTGGTCCTTGTTGGTACTTACCCGCCGCAGCTGTTCTTTCAGACTGCGGTCTTTTCATCTTCATTTCTGTCAAGCAGGACATTTGCTATGGCATTTCCCGCCTTGATCCTTGCCTCCTGAAAATAGTGGGAGTATGTTGTCAATGTAGTCTGCGGGGTGCTGTGTCCAAGCACAGCCGCAACAGTCACCGGGTCTATGCCTGCCTCTATCTCGGCTGAAGCATAGAAATGCCTGAAGGTGTGTATCCCATAGAACGGGAAGTTGTTCTTATCGCAGAGCTTTTCAGCCAACCATACGGAGTGTTGACGTGCATCGGGCGACCGTCCGTCGAGGTGAACAGCCTCTCTGTGTCATTCCACTTTGTACCCATATTTCTTGCGTACTCGTCACGCTCTGCCTTGAAATTCTTTACAAGCTCAAGCACCTCTGGCGGCAGTGCTATTATCCTGTTTGATTTCTCGGTCTTTGGCGTGTTGGTATACACTCCCTTTCGTTTCGAGTAATTTGAAGTCCGCACAATGCGTACCGTCAACTGTTCATAGTCAAAATCCTGCCACTCCAGACCCAGAAGCTTGCCACGGCGACAGCCTGTGAACATACACAGCGTAAAATACACTCGGAACATAGTCGGTGCTCCCGACAGTATTTTCAAAAACTCCTTCGCCTGCTCTTTGGTGTATATCTTCTTTTCACCGCCCTTGACTGCCCTATTTTCAATATTTCTCGGTACAGTGACCTTGATACAGGGGTTGTAGTTCAGCATATCCAGCTTTATCGCATATTCAAATATCGCAGATACGAATGACAGGTGATGCCGTATCGTCTTGTACGCAAGCGGTTTGCCGTTGTCCAGGTTTACTCCGTATCTGACAAGATTGTTTATAAAGAACTGAATGTCACGGGCTGTTATCTTATCCATCCGTAAATATAGAAGCAATTCAAAACAAGCCTGAAAGTACATTCATAATCGGAAAAGTCCGGATAGGCTGCTGATTTTTCGATGAATTATGTTATAATTATCTCAGCAGATATTACAGTTCATGATAAGAGAGAGCAGCCCGAGATACGAAGCATATTCGTCGCAGTATCCGTGGTTCTATGAGAAAAAATACAGGCTGCCGCTGCTGTTTTTCTATCGGTTGTTAAGAGGGATAACAAGCAAGAGAAAAAACTGCATTAACGAGATCAGGGTTTTGATCAAACACAAACAGTGAAAAATCGGAACTGTTCGGCTCTGCTTTTCAGTTGCGTGTTATATGATTTCCCATCCGGATTGTATATAGATACCCCCGAGCTTGCTCATCAATCAAGCTCGGGGGTATTGTTCATTCTTCAGTTTCGCAGCAATATGAGTAGTCAATGATACACTTGACTGCCTTTTTTTGGGGGTGTCAAGCTCTCTTTTTCATTCAGGGGGCTGCAACAGCCCCACAAGCAGCAATTATCCGGTTATGCGCCGATATCATTTATCATTCTCACAAAATCATCAGCTGTCATACGGCTCTGGTCAACAAATACCCCGTCGATAGTCTGCTTGTCAAAAAGCTCTTTGATCTGCTGTGTGCTCACATCACAGCCGCAGAAAACGGGCAGCGGCTCGGGCAACTCGGGCAGAGCCTGCTTTGATGCCTGTTTTATGGTATCTATCATATCAAGTGCATAAGCAAGGTCGGTCTTTTCGCCCTCAAACTCCCACAGTGGGCGGTACAGGATACCCATTCTGTAAACCGCCTCCATAGGCACCTTTGAAACGCCCACAGCGACCTGCTTTTTGATGACCTCTTTTGCAGTGCCGTCTGTTTTCATCTGCTCTGTCTCGCCCACGCACAGCAAGCCTTTCATGCCGATAGAAAGCAGCTCGCCAAGCCCGTCACGGCAGAACTCGTCCGTTTCACCGAGCAGGAAACGTCTGTCAGCAAGTCCTGTTATGCCTGCGTGCGCACCTATTTCCACAAGCTGTTTTGCGGTAGGCATACCCGAAATGCTTCCCGCACAGAAGCATTGTGAGCATATCTTTACAAGTCCTGTGTCCTCTATGCTTTTGCATACCATTTCAAGAGATGCAGTCGGCACGCAAACAAACAGCATTATCTCCTCCATTCGTTTGAATTGTTTTGTCCTTTCACACATATCGTTTATCTGTGAAATAATGCTTTCAGCAGACATCTGTGAAGAAAAATTGTAGCAGTAAAATTTAAGCATCTGATTACCTCCCTAATTCAACAAGCATATTGTTAAGTCCTATGACTCTTGTATATTCAACGTTGTCAGCAACGCTGTGTATCATTTTTAGATTTGAGAACTCCTCCGTATCGTCCTCTACATTTGCAGGATCAAATATAGCGCCGTTGTCACGCACCGACAGGATCACCTTGTCGGGTATGACGCTGCAAAACAGGTCTATCCTCGGAGCCTTATCCTTGTTGAAACGGCGAATGTGCTCGACCGTTTCCTCTGCCAGCAGACCTGCGTACTGCGCTTTTTTATCCTCAACGGAGTTCTCAAGGCAAAAGCTGCATATAGTTTCGGAAACCTTTACTGCATTTTTCTGCTCAGCCTCAAGACTGACATCATAAAATGCACAGTTTTCCGCTTTTTTTTCAAACAGCAAGATGCTGCTGTACTTGTCCTTCTTTTTCCTGCTGATGACATAGCTCACAGCAAACAATATAACCGCAGTGAGCATTTCGGATATGAATACAGACCACCAAAGACCTGTTGTCCCGAACATCTTTGACATCACAAAGGCAAGCGGTACAGTCAGCGCAAGCCCTCGCAGCAGCGAGACCATTATCGAAAGCGGCTTGTGCTTTGTTGCCTGATAAAAGTTCATCATTATATAGCATATTCCCATTCCTATCAGGCTCAGCGAGAATATCCTCACTGCGGGAATGCCCACAGCAAGACCGCTTTCTGATTTTACCGAGAATATGCCCAGAACTGTTTCGGGGAAGATGCAAATGAATGCGATCACCGCAGCGCAGCAGCCAAGCACGAAAATGAAAGTCTTTTTCAGAACGAACCGCAGTCCGCTGCAGTCCTTTTCACCGCTGAGCATGCTGACTATCGGTGTCATAGTGTCCGCACCGCCCGAAACGAACATAGATATGAATGTTAAAAGAAAATTGCATACCGAGAAAGCTTTTATGCCCTCTGCTCCCGCTGTACTTATGACTATCCTGTTGAGCAGTATCGCCTTGACGAAAAGCAGCACCGTGTTGAGCACCGAGGAGATGCCGCTAACGCAAAGCTCCCCCATATACTTTATATCCTTTGCACAGAGCTTTACAAACTTAAGCGTGCGCTTTTTATAGAACAAAAGGTAGTACAGCACCATCAGCGCCCCGAACGCATAGCCCGTCACCGTTGCCAGCGCTGCACCCTTAATGCCCATATCAAATACCTTTATGTAAACAATGTCCATTATCAGATTCACTACATTTGATACTACAAGCACCGCCGATGAAAATTTCGGCAGACCGTCCACCCTCATCAGAAGAACGAATGTGGGTATTATTATTATCAGCGAACAGCCGTAAATGCTGTACGAAACATATTCCTTTACCATCTGTGTCAGTTTCTGTTCGTTGCATATCGCCGAAACGATATTGTCGATAAACAGCGTTCCGAGCAGAGTCACAAGTGCAGCCGTTATAATAGAACCGACTACTGCAAGCGTGAATACCGCATTCGCCTTGCGGCGGTCTCTTTCTCCGAGTGCTCTTGAAATGGTTATAAGTCCGCCGATACCGAACAGGAAGAACACCGCCTGCATAAACAGTATCACAGGATCTGCAAGGTTTACCGCCGACAGCGCATCAGAGCTTATCATCTTTGAAACGATAATGCCGTCAACAAATGATGCGAGCAGTATAGACATAGCGCCCAGTATCGCAGGAAAAAGATATTCGTTGAATTTCTTGTTAAGAAGTACACCGTTTCTTTTCAAAGTCATTATGCCTTATCCTCCACATCAAAAAATCCAAGCCCGTAAAGTGCTTTCAGGAAACCTGTGATGTATTCGTCGGCAGTCATTGACCACCTGAATCCGAGACGGTACAGCACCTGAGTGGTGTACTCATTATCGGTGTGGATCATCTCAACTGTTTTGCTGCTGTCTCTGTTCGCATAAGCAAGCAGCGTTGTCAGCATTGCCGACTTTTCCTTGTCGCTCTCCGCATCCTTTACGCACTGTATGAACTCATCACGCTCTACCAGTCTTATGTCAAGCCCCATATCTATCATTCGTGTGATTATATCGCCCAGCGGGATATAGTGATTGTTGAACGGGTGGAATATGCAGCATTTGTCCGACGTGCTGCAAAGGCGCAGTATCGCATCGGCAGTCTCGTTTATCGGTGCAAGCTCAACAGGGTAATCGAGCATATCGTACGGGATAGCGCCTATCACAAGATAAGCTCTTAGTCTGCCGATAAAACCGTTTGTAAGGAAGTTTATCTGGAACTCTCCGTCGCCGCTTCTTGCCGAAAGGTTGCCCACACGCATTATCTTTGCCTTCAAGCCGTCGCCTATCGCCTCAAGCACATACCTTTCTGCAAGGAACTTGCTGTGGACATACTGATTGTCTATCGTCTGCCCGAAATAGAAGCTGCGCTCATCAAGGCATTTATCCTTGTCAGGATAGCCATTGACTCTGTCGCCCGCAACGCTTCCCGTTGATACCTGAACAAGCATACTGTTATGCTTTTTGCAGAATTCTATCAGGTTTTTGACACCGCCTGCGTTCACACGCTCTATATCGTCTGTTTCGGAAAAATGCTTTACAAGAGCAGCGCAGTTTATCACCGTGTCTATACTGATGCCGCCGAGCTGTGAGAACCAGTCGTCAGAGGTAACGCTTCCCTCGACTATCGTAAGTCTGTCCTCATAGTCGCTGAGCTCTTTTTCAAAATAGTAGTAATACAGACCCTTGAGGCGGTTGAGCGCACTGAGCTGCTTTGAGCTGCGAAGCAGGCAGTATACCTTTCCGTTTTGGCTTTCAAGGAATGATCTCAGAATGTGTATGCCCAGATAGCCCGTTGCACCCGTGAGGAGCAGCTCGCCTGTCTCGTTTGTGTTCTGACAGATGTTTTCAATGGTATTAGCCGCCAGTATGCTGTCAAAGCTGCTGTAATCGTATTTGTCAAGCCCGTCCGACGCATCGCTGCTGTGTGTGAGCATCTGTGCGATGCCTCGTGGCGATTTGTGCGTGAATATATCGGTATAGGACACCTCAAAGCCCATTTCGTTTGCTTTGACCAGCACGCTCGTTACCGTCAGTGATGTTCCGCCAAGGTCGAAGAAACTGCTGTCTGCACTTACCTTATCAAGCCCGAGAACCTGCGCAAATATACCGCACAAAGCTTTTTCCGTATCATTCACAGGCTCACTGTAAGCAGGCGTGAACGACAACGCCGGTGCAGGCAGAGCCTTTTTGTCGATCTTGCCGTTAGGTGTCTGCGGCATACTGTCAAGCCGCATCAGTGATGACGGTATCATATATGCGGTAAGACGCTTTGCTATGCTGCTGCGAACATCATCGGGCGTGATGCTTTCGTCTGCGCAGTAATAAGCACACAGATGCTCTGCGCCGTTTATTTTAGCTATAAGTGCAACTGCCTGTCTTACGCCATCGTGAGCAAGTATAGCTCTTTCGACCTCGCCAAGCTCTATGCGCAGACCACGCAGCTTGACCTGATCGTCTGTACGCCCGAGTATGACAACATCGCCTTCGTCTGTCCAGCGAGCATAGTCACCTGTTTTGTATATTCGCTCTTCGTTATAAACCGTAAAGCTCTTTTGCGTAAGCTCCTCGTTGTTGAGGTAGCCGTCTGCAACACCTGCACCGCCGACATAAAGCTCGCCGACCACACCGCAGGGCAGCAGGTTGCCGTCTGCATCAACGATATATTCGTTCACATTGAGCAAAGGCTTTCCGACGCATACCTCGCTGCTTTGTGTTAACTCCTTAGCGTTGCACGATACCGTTATCTCGGTAGGACCGTAGGTGTTGAATATGCGTGCATCGGTCACACTGTGCAGATCCCTGAGCAGCTTCGGCGAATACTTTTCACCGCCGCACATTATTATCCTGCACCTTGCAAGCACCGCCCTGAACTCGTCAAGCAGCATATACTGCTCAAGCCTTGACGGTGTGGCATTGAAAACATCTCCGCCCGTTTTTTCAAACAGCTCGCACAGCTTGTGCGGATCCTTTGTCTGCGCTTCATCAGCAAGCACGAGAGTAAGCCCGCTGCACAGTGCGGCAGCAGTTTCTTTCAGCGACATATCAAATGATACCGTCGTTACCGAAACATAAACTGTGCCTTCGTTTGCGAGTGCATGAATGTGTATGTTTTCTTCGTAAGGCGTGAGATAATTTGCGATAGAACCGTGCCTTATCACAACGCCCTTCGGTCTGCCCGTCGAGCCTGATGTGTAGATAAGATATGCGGTATCGCTCGGCTCAATATCGACCTTCGGCTCGGAGCTGTCATTGTTTTCAAGCAGCTTTTCTATGTTTATCTCGTTTGCGTAGCCCTTTTCTCCGTCGGTGATGATATATCTTGCACCACTGTTTTCAAGAATGTATTCGATGCGGTCTTTTGGGTATTCCGGATCGCATGGGATATATGCGCCGCCCGCCTTGAGAACTGCATACATAGCAATTATCTGCCTGCTCGTTCTCGGGAGAAGAACAGCAACTCTGTCTCCTTTTTTCACACCCATTGATGTAAGTGCGTTAGCCGCACAGTTCATAAGCCTGTCGAGCTGCTCGTAGGTATAGCTTGCATCACAGGCGATAAGCGCAGTCCTTTCGGGGTGTGCCTTTGCCTGATGCTCAAACAGCCTGTGATAAAGCATTATCGGTATATCACGCCTGCCTGTGTTTGCAAAACTTTTTATCATTTCAGTCTCGCTTTGCCTCATCATGCTGATGCCGCAAAGCTTTCCGTCTGCACCGCTTATCATATTCTCTGCCGTGCAGGCTATCGCCGAGGATATCATCTGTGCGAGCCTGTCCGAATAAAGCGCATCGTTGTACTGAACATTGACAGCTATCCTGTCGCCCTTTTCATTGATGTGTACCGACAGGCTGAATTTGGGCAGGGGTGCAACGATGATGCTTTCCTCTATCTCCCTGCCGTCAAGCGTCACGCTGCTGTCAACGCCAAGCTGGCAGGCGTAGTTTATCTTTGAGGCAAAGCCGTATTTGTCATACAGCTTGATGAACGGATATGCGCTGTTTTTCTGTGCGTCGGTCATAGCCGATGCGGTATCGGCTATAAACTGCGATACTGTTCTTTGAGTATCTATGACTGCGTGCAGAGGCAGGCTCTTCACGAACATACCCAGCGAGTCCATAAAGCGCACATCGTCTCTTCCGCCCGAGATCATCGAGATGTATACCTGTCTGTCAGCCGTAAGTCTGCTTATCGCATACTCCGTTGCGGCAAGCATCAAAGCCGCAGGCGTTACCGAGTTTGCACGGCAGAACTGCTCGGCAGCACTCTTGTCAAGCAGGGAGACAGCCTCTTTAAGACCGCCTTTTTCCGCATCACCATTAAGGTCAGCGGAGATCTCGCTCGCATTTTCATAGTCTGCAAAAAGCTGCTTGTAGTATTCTCTTGCTGCATCGCCCTTTTCGCTGTTTTCAAGCTTCTCCTCCGCAGCAATATAGTCATAGTATGATGTGTCCGTTTCAGTCTCTGCGCCGCCGTAAATATCGACCAGCTTTGAAAGCATCAGTGACAGCGATATACCGTCCATTATAATGTGGTGAACGTCAAAAAGCAGAACAACGCTGTTTGGTGTTTGTATAACCGCTGCCCTGAAAAGAGGTCCCCTTGACAGCTTGAACGGCTTTACGAACTCGTGCTGCTTTTGTGCAAGCTCGCTCTCGTTGAACGAAAGCACAGGTATATACGGCTTGAAGTTCGGTATCTGCTTTTGAACTATCTCGCCGTTTTCCATATCGATCCTTGATGACAGCACAGGGTTTGCAAGTATCAGCTTTTCAAGCGAATCCCTGAGCTTCTGTGCGTCTGTTCCCTTTGCAAAGGTATATTTCATCGGGATATTGTATATTATCGCATCAGGATTCTTTACGCTGTCGTAGTAAACTCCCAGCTGCTCGGCGCAAAGGCGCACCGAACCAAG
This sequence comes from uncultured Clostridia bacterium, assembly GCA_947307175.1. GTDB lineage: Bacteria > Bacillota > Clostridia > Oscillospirales > Ruminococcaceae > Hominimerdicola. The sequence continues at coordinate 19,541 of CAMZIK010000013.1, read as the reverse complement.
CCGTGCCTGCTTCTCATTCGAAACAGTCTGCGGCGATGTATTCAAAAGGCTGTCTATTATCTTTTCTTCGAGCGCCATCAGCGTGCAGCCGTTGTCGAGCAGATCTGTTGCGCTTGTTTTCAGTCCAAAGCTCTCAAACAGCTTTGCTGCAAGCATTATAGCGGTCAGCGAGGTTATGCCGAGCGAAACCAGGCTGTCGGTAACGCAGTCGGTCTCAAGTCCCGTTATCCCGCTCACCATACCGCACAGCTTTTTCTCCAGCGAGTTGAGCTGTCTTGCCTGCTGCTTTTCATCAGTCTTGAGACTCGGCTGCGGCAGCTTTCTCTTATCGACCTTGCCGTTAGGCGTGATAGGTATGCTGTCTATCTGCATCGTCACTGACGGCACCATATACGGCGGCAGCTCTTCGGCGATAAATCCGTTCAGAAGCGGCACATCGACCTTGCTTTCCGATACAACATAAGCTATTACAGCTTTTCCGCCGCTGGGCAGATCTGCCGCAATAACGCTCGCATCGGTTATGCCCTCAAACTCCCTTATGCGTCTTTCTATTTCTGTCAGCTCGATACGGAAGCCTCTTATCTTGACCTGCTCATCACGTCTTCCGACAAACTGGATATTGCCGTTTGAAAGATAGCGGCAGACATCGCCCGTGAGATACATTCTTTCATAGCCGTCAATGTCGAAGATATTGTTTTCAATAAATTTTTCCCTCGTCAGTTCATCACGTCCGAGGTATCCCCTTGTGACAGGGTAACCCGAAATAACAAGCTCACCGACAGCGCCCGGCGGCAGCAGTCTGCCCGATTTGTCAAGAATATATATATCGCAGTTTCCAAAGCTCTTTCCGATAGGAACGCTTTCATACTGTCTGTCAACACGGTAGTCGCTGACATAAATAGTACACTCTGTCGGACCGTAGGTATTGACAAAATCAAACTCCGGCGGCTGACACGGTACAAGCTTTTCGCCTCCGACGGTGAACGTTCTCATATACGGACTTTGCGGATAAGCGGTTATGTACTGTCTGCCCAGCTGTGTGGTGCAGTCCATCATGGTTATCTTGTTGCCGATAACAAATTCGTGCAGACCGATAAGGTCAAGCCTTGTTTCCTCGGGTACGATATACACCGCAGCGCCGCTTGTAAGCGCAGGGTACATATCCTGCATCGAAGCGTCGAAGCCGAACGCACCGTAGGCTGCGAACCTGTCGCTGTCGGTGACACCGAATCTTTCACTGAACGAAATGCAGAAGTTCACGAGGTTTTTGTGCATGAGCATACAGCCCTTGGGCTTGCCGGTCGAGCCTGAGGTGTAGATAAGCGCAAAGAGCGTATCGGCATCAGGCGGATCGAGCACAGTCACGTTATCATCGGGCAGACTGTAGATGCTCTGCGCAGAGATGACAGTACCCTTGAAGCCGGGGATAAGCGGCGCAAGCTCGTCGTCGGCGATGACTACCTTAGCCTTAGAGTCCTCAAGCATGAATTCAAGCCTGTCCTGCGGATAGTTGCTGTCAAGCGGCTGACACGCACCGCCCGCTTTGAGCACCGCAAGGGTGCATATCGGGAAAAGCTCGCAGCGCTTTACAAGTATGCCGACGGGACACTCCTTGCCTATGCCGTTTTTCGCAAGCAGCTTTGCGAGGTTCTCGCTGTATTTATCGAGCTGCGCATAAGTCAGCTTCTTGTCCTTGAAAACTACGGCTGTGTTGTCGGGGTGAGCGGATACCTGCTGTGCAAACAGCTGTGTCACCGTCAGGCTGCGGTCAAATTCAACTTTGTTGTCGTTCGCACTGCGGTAGAAATCCTTTTCACGTTCGCCGCACAGAGCTATCTCGCCGAGCGCTGCGCATTCCGCAAGACCTTTGAGTATATTGATATACAGGTGTGCAAAGTTCTCTATTGTTTCGTCGAGGTACAGATCCTTTCTGTACTCAAACGAAAGGTCGTAGCCGCCTTCGCTTTTGAAAACGTCGAGCGACAGCTTCGCCATAGCGTCACCCGTCTTGTGTAAACGGCTGTGAACAGTCCTGCCTTCAAATTCGACTCCGCTGAACATCTCGCCCTGATAAACAAACAGTATATCCGAATTTACCTCATATTCGCTTGCAAGCTGTACGATAGAAACGAGGTCGTGGTCAAGGCTCTCAAACAGTATGTTTTGTACCTTTGCAAGATAATCCCGAGTGTCCTCGCTGTCCTTTGCCTCAATACATAAAGGCAGAGTATGCACAAGCATTCCGAATGTGTTTTTCAGCTCGGGGATATGTCTTCCGTTTTCAACTGCGCACAGCAAAGCAAGCTCCTGCCCTGACTGCTTTGCAAGAGCATATGCAAACGCACCGAGGAACAGCGTGTTCTCGGTTATCTTCATTTCCCTGCACGCACCCTGCAAAACATCTGCATCAACAGACCCGTTCGTTTTGAATGTCATATGACCGCCGTTTTTCTCCGGCTTGTTATCTATCTCGTCTGCAATTATGTTTGAATCGACCTCAACGCCTGAGAGCATATCGTCAAAGAACTTCTTACACTCATCAAATCTGCTGCTTTGTTTCTGCTTTTGCTCCCATGAGCACAGTGCAAAGCTGCTGACAGCCTCTTTTTCGGGTGTCTTTCCGGCGTAAACAAGAGCAAGGTTTTTCATAAACAAAGACTGCGAAGTTCCATCAGTGATGAGATGATGCACATCGAACAGCAGAACAGCGCCATTTGGCGTATCGTATACCGCAAATCTGAACAGCGGACCGTTTTCAAGGTCAAAGGGCTTGAGGAAGCTCTTCATCAGCTTGTCCTCGTCTGTTTCATCTGTTTTAATAACGGGAATGTCGATCTGCATATCCTTTACGGGAACGATACATGGTTTACCGTCAACAACTTTTGCACATACCTTCATAAACGGGTAAAGCTCTGCTGTTTGTTTTACGGCATCGGCAAGCCTTTGAGCGTCAATGCCCGTATCCCTATCAAAAACCGTGCTTGACGGCGTGTTGTATTCAAGGCTTTGCATATCCTGCATATTTGCAAGGTAGATGCCCAGCTGCGGGTCGGTCATCGGGTAAGCATCACGCTGCTCGAAAGCAAAGTCTTCATCGCTTTTTTGGGTAAGACACTTTGCTATCTCACAGGGAGTCCTCTTTTCAAATATCTGCTTTGCAGAAACGCAGTATCCTGACAGCTGTTCCTGAAGCATAACGCTCTTTATGGAGTCGCCGCCAAGTGCAAAAAAGTCATCGTCCACGCCGACTCTTTCAAGACCGAGCAGGTTCTCAAAAGCCTTGCAAACCAGCTTTTCAGCGTCTGTCCGAGGCGGTCTGTACTGCACCGCAAAATCCTTTGCCTCGGGTGCTTTAAGTGCCTTTCTGTCGACCTTTCCGTTTGATGTCAAAGGCAACTTGTCAAGCGCAGTGATAAATCTTGGTATCATATAATCGGGCAGAGTCTTTGCAAGCTCGGCTCTTATAAAGCTGTCATCGAGCTTTTGCTGCGAAACATAGTATCCACAGATATATGTCTGTCCGTTGCTGTCGGTGAAATTTGCAACAGCGGCGTTTTCAACTCCCGGTACCTTTGACAGCCGTACCTCGACCTCGCCCATTTCCACACGCTGACCGTTGACCTTTACCATCCAGTCCTTGCGGTCGATATAGATCAGATCTCCGTTTTCATCTTTCTTTGCTATGTCGCCTGTGTGCAGGAGCCTGTCGAAGCCGTCCTGTTCTTTGAACGGGTTGTCCGTGAATGTTTTTTTACTTTGCTCGGGAAGCCGCAAATAGCACTGTGCAAAGTTCCCCGCAAGGCAGATCTCGCCTTTATCAGCAGGTTTGCCGTTTTCATCCAGCAGATATGCCTTGATGTTTCCTATTGGTCTGCCTATCGGAGTGTTGTCGTATTTCTTGTTAATATCGAACATCATTTTGGTCTGCGCCTGCTCGGTCAGCGCGAACATCATCACGCCGCTTGCGGATTCTGTCTGACCGTAAAAGACCTTTATATTGAACTTGTCGCTGTAAACTCCCGACACTCGCTCTCCGCCTGTAGTCACGGTCCTGAGCGAATCACCCGCAGGCTTGAAAAGCCTCAGCATCTTCGGACTGATATAGCTTCGTTCTACTTTGTATTTTTCGATGAGCTGTGCAAGCACCAGCGGATCACGCAAAGCCTTGTAAGGAAAAATATATGCGCTGCCCGCAGCTGCAAGAGGCGAGAGTATGCTCTGCACCGATACAACAAATGAAAACGGAGCATTGACTGCTGCACGGTATCCCGGGTATGTGTCAAAGCACTCGTTATAGCGGTAAACTGAATCCGCAATGCTTTTGTGCGTGTGGACAACACCCTTCGGTTCGCCCGTAGAGCCTGAGGTGTAGATCACAACAGCGATATCGTCAGAGGCTATATTTGGCATGGAGTCAAGCGGCTGCTCGTTTTCTATTCCTGCGAGGAATGCAGCGTCTACTGTCAGCTCTGCACCGCAGTCTTTCTTTATATATTCTATTCGGTTTTCAGGGTATTCTGTCAACAGCGGTGCATAGGCAGCACCCGATTTGAGAATGCCTATCATTGCAGCCACATACATATTGCTGCGTTCAAGTACGATAGGGTATATCTTATCTCTGCCTGCACCCTTTCTTATCAGTCTTGCAGCTATTTTAGAGCTTAAAATATCGAGCTGACGGTATGTAAGCGTGTCCTCGCCGCAGACAAGTGCTGTCTGCTCCGGGTATTCCGAAGCAATATGGGTAAATCGTTCAACAAAGTTCTCCATTGTATCCTCCTTTTAAGCTTTAGCAATCATTTAACAATAATTATACCACACTTTTCGATATAATACAATAGCTTATACAGTAATCCGGATATTATTGCCTCACAGACAGTCGGGGATTATGAGCCTGTTGCGATAGCTATAGCCGATGGGCTTGCAAAGAACTCTTAGTCCTCCATCATTTAGTTCACTAAACAAAAGAGTCCGGGTCTGAAAAAACGCAGATACGGCATTCAATACTTTTGCTGTCGTGTCGCTGCCCTCAGGTGCTAGTGTTCGCAAGGACGTGTGGGTTCAAGTCCCACCATCTGCACTCAAAAAGCTCGATTTTTCGAGCTTTTTTCTGTTTTTCAGTCATTTGAACGAGTGTCACATCTTTGCGGCACTCGTTCAAGCAGCTGATTTTTGATTGTCATTTTGTTTCATATCTTCTAAAGCCATAAAAAACGTGAGGTTTTCCCCACGCTTTTAGTGTATTTATGCTCTCGGATCTACATATATTGCCTTGGATCCCTCCCAGTCGCCATTCATTTCGAAGCTAATATCAATGCTCTTATCCTCATTTTGATGTACATTGACCTGCTTGAACAGCATTCTGATGTGGGCATCGCTTATATGACCGTTTTTCAATATCCCAAGGATATATTCTCCTTCAACAGCTGCCTGAATGTTGTATCCGGGCTTGAGCTGACCGTTTCTCATATGATCTTCCTTCATATGCATAAAGGTAGCATCATTATCTGTTTTTGAAAAGCTGTTTCTTCCATCGAAAAGTCTGTTGTAAAGCTCGTATTGTGACAGCTTGGCTTCATATTCTTCGAGCTTTTCAAGTGCTTTCTGATAACAGCTCTTATGATGTCTTTTGCCGTTCACACGCTTTATCCCAAGCTTTGTCATCAGAGATGAAAGTACAGCTATCATATCATTGACCGGCGTTTTTTCAGGAAATCTCACACCATAAGCACAATATATCTCATCAAGGATAACAGGTAATTTTGCACGAAGCTTCTGTTCATTCTTTGAAACAGCCTTTTTCCACACAAAAGTATATCTGTTGGCATTGGCTTCTATCTTTGTTCCGTCGATAAAGAGGTTTTCTCCGCTTATCTCTCCGATACCGAGAAGATACTTTATGACAGCATAAAAAACGAGTTCTATCTAGCTGCCCATTTTCTGTCGGAAACGTGAGATAGTGCTGTGGTCAGGTCTTGCGTATCCTTCAAGCAGCCACATAAAATGGATATCACGCCTGCAAATCTGTTCGATCTTACGACTTGAATAAGCTCCGTTCATATACCCATAGATGAGTATTTTCATCATGATATCCTCAGGGATATTGCCGTTCCATTTGCTTTGGATACAGTACTTATCCGAGAAATACACATTATTTATCACATCATTAAGCAGCCTGACCTGCTCATGATCTTCAATATACATATCATAATTCATGCAGTATCTCCCCGCCGCCATTAGTTTGGCAACGGGGAGATATTTTTCTGAAATTTCTTTGTGTTTACGTGTTTTTGCGCATTATTGCATACGCTCTGTCATTGATTTGGTCAAGGTCGCTTTTCATTTATCGCCGCCGAGTATCTCTGACAATGTCTTCATCATATTCGGTATCTGATAAGGCTTTGCAAGATGTCCGTTCATTCCAGCACCGAGAGCATTATTCTTGTCCTCCTCAAATGCGTTTGCTGTCACTGCGATGATAGGTATCTGCGCTTTTGTCTTATCACCGAGCGACCTTATCCGCTCGGCAGCCTCGTATCCGTTCATCTTAGGCATCTGAATATCCATAAGCACAACATCATAATATCCGCTCGGAGCATTCTCGATCTTTTCAACTGCAGCCTCACCGTCATCGGCGATCTCGACCTCAAACCCGACACCGCTAAGTATCATCGCTGCAATCTGCTGGTTCATATCAATGTCCTCGGCAACAAGCACTCGCCTGCCGCTGAAATCAGCCTGCACGTTCTGTTCGCTGCTGTTCTCACCACTGCAGAGCGGATCTGTAAGCACCTGTCGGAGTTCTGACATAAACAGCGGCTTTGAGCAGAAAGCAGTCACGCCCGATTCCCTTGCCTCCTGTTCTATGTCAGACCAGTCATAAGCTGTCAGGATTATAATAGGCGAACTGTCACCGATTATCTTTCGTATCCTGCGGACAGTTTCGATGCCATTGAGGTCGGGCATCATCCAGTCGATTATATATGCGCTGAACTCATCTGAGCTTTCCAGTGCGTCCTTAGCCCTGATAACAGCTTCCTTGCCGTAATTCGTCCAATCGGGACGCATTCCGATCTGACGAAGCATAGCGCACACGGACAGGCAGGTATTGACATCATCATCAGCCACCAGCGCACGCAGTCCCTGAAGCTCAGGGATGTTTTCAAATTTTGTGGGCGATTCGCTGATCCTGCACGGAATCTCGACTATGAATTCCGAGCCCTTGCCCTCTTCGCTGTTGACGGTTATCGTTCCGCCCATCATATCGACGATATTTTTTGTTATCGCCATTCCCAGACCTGTTCCCTGAATACCGCTGACGGTCGCTGTCTGCTCTCTGGTAAATGCCTCAAAGATAGTCTTTCTGAACTCGTCGCTCATACCTATGCCGTTATCTTTTATTCTGAACTCAAAGCTCGTGAAATCCTTTTTGGAACAGCTTTTCTCAATGACTCTGAAGCTGATAGTTCCGCCCGGCGGCGTGAACTTCACCGCATTGGTCAGAATATTGAGAAGTATCTGGTTGAGCCTGAGCTTATCAGAAATAATATCCTCGTTGACAACATCCTGAGTGTCGATAAACAGTTCAAGCTGTTTTGAGTTGATGTTCGGCAGTATGATCGTGCGTATATCACGTATCAGCTCAGGAAGATTCACATTTGTTTCATCAATAGTCACCTTTCCGCTTTCTATGCGGCTCATATCCAGAACGTCATTTATCAGCGATAGAAGATGCTGGCTTGAAACAGATATCTTACTAAGATAATCCCTCACCTGTTCGCTGTTATCGCTGTGCGAAGCCGCAAGCGCAGTGAAACCGACGATCGCATTCATCGGCGTTCTGATGTCGTGCGACATATTATTAAGGAAAGTAGTCTTGGCACGGTTAGCGTGCTCTGCGGCGACAAGAGCGTCCGAAAGCGCTTTCTGGCTCTCGGCAAGCTCGGCATTCTTTTCTTCAAGTTCTTTTCTTGCCTGCTCCTTATCACGCATCTCTTTCTTTGAACGGCGTGAGTCACGGACAAGGAAAAAGATGATAAGAAGAATAACAACAAATATGACCGCTGCAAACAGCCACATGTGATCTCTGATAACATCAACGAACGTGTATTCATACAAGCCGCCCATATACCTGTTAGCAAGGCTTTGAGCATAGTCCGAGCCGACAACGGCAATCCCTCGGTTGAGCAGTTTGAGCAGTCCGTCGTTTCCTATCTCCACACCGAAGCATCTGTCATCGCTGCGTGCGAGCTGACGCATTTGGAGCGACTTATATTTGCTGTTTTTAAGTATCTCATTTGCACGCAGCCCATTGAGAGTTGTACACTTTGCCTTTCCCGAAACAACAGCGTCAAGACATTCATCTATCGAGTCATACATCTTGATGTCTGCATCGGGGAAATTGGTCTTGACATAGTAATACTGCATACGGTTGTTCTCGTTAACTGCGAACTCGCTGACCGTATCCCCACTGTGTTCGCCCTTATATACAAGCTCTGTTGTTGTAGAAACCACTGCGTTTGACTGATACAGACCATTTTCTTCGGAATAGTAAAGACCACCGCCGACAGGGAAAGCAGCGTCAATGTTTCCCTTGCCCATTTCTGCGATCATCTCGTCATAGCTGTCAAAGCCTTTATAAGTCACCTTTATATCGGTTATCGCAAGGCTTTCGATTATCTTTGGAACAAGATCCTTGATGATACCTGTCACCTGACCGTCGCTGTCAGTGTCGCTGTATGGCAGATAGTTATTCAGATAGCCTATGCGCAGCTGGTCGTGGCTGCTCAGCCACTGCTTTTCGGCAGCTGAAAAGGCACGGCTCGAAACGCTTATCGGGTAGTATTTTGACCGCAGTGAATAAAGATAGTCAGGTTCCTGTGCAAGTATCTGTGTCTGTGCCTCGTTTAGCTCTTCAAGCAGATCCGAACGGTTTTTGTTGACGCACATATAGTAATCTGACGAACCGAACGAATAAAGCACCTCTGCACGATCCCTGCCATAAGCACCGTCGCCCTCGGCAGCAAGAACATCTACCTGCTTTTTGTCAAACGCCTCAAAAAGAGCCTGATAGTCGCTGAAAGTCACGACCTCAGCTTCAACATTGTTAGCGGAAAGAAAGTTCCTAAGCACATCTGCAAGGGCACTTTCGAGCACGCCTATCCGTTTGCCCGAAAGCGTCGAACGGTCAGTGGTTATGCTGCTGTCATCATTGTGTTTGACAAGGTTATATGTTTCATTGCCCATTGCAGATTCGGGGTAACCGATTATCTGCTCACGATCCTGCTTTTTTGCAAGACCTGCAAGCAGGTCAATCTTCCCGTCGATCAGCATCTGATAAAGCTCGCTGTAACTGCCATAGACATATTCATATTTCCAGCCTGTGTATTCCGACAGCTTCAGATAGTATTCATACGCATAGCCTTTTTTGACAGAACTTTCGCCAGCACCCTCCTGAAAGACCTCGTTCTCGTAATATCCAACTCGTACGGTCTTGACATCATCCTGAGCAAAAGCCGTAACGGGCAAAGCAAACAGCGCCATCATCAGTACACAAACAAATGCGGTCAAGCGTAAAAAGGCGCTTTTCTGCACAGATAGTTGTCTGTTAGCCATATATCTGTTTCTCCTTTTTTAACATCATTTTGTTTTCAAGTTGTTAATCTTATTTTAACACATGCAACTGAAAAATGCAATATCCAAAGCTGTGATACTCCAAGGAATTTGATAGTTTTGCGATTTTTGTTTTAGTGCATCAGTGCAAACTTGAACCTGTCCCACAGCAAAAAACAGGCATGAGGTTTAATATCCCATGCCTGTTTCGCTTATCCCATATTGTCGAGCCTATGTCTTTCAACAAGCTCTGCAAAATATCCGCCCTTTTCAATAAGCTCGTCGTACGTTCCGTCTTCAATGACGTTTCCGCCGTCGAGGACAAGAATCCTGTCGCAATGCTTTATCGTCGAAAGCCTGTGAGTTATGACAATTCGTGTGCAGTCCATTGCGTCAAGTGCTTCGGAGACCTGCTTCTGCGTCTTATTGTCAAGCGCCGAGGTAGCCTCGTCAAACATCAGTATCTTCGGTTTCGGAGCTATCGCACGGGCTATCATCAGCCTCTGCTTCTGACCTCCTGAGATACCGCCCTGACCTTCGGCGATAAGTGTATACATGCAGGAGCTGACCGACGCAAACGAGCGTCTCAAACAGGACATCGAGCGCAGAAAAGAGCTTGAACAGCAGCGCAGAAACTTCTTCATCGCCGTCTCCCACGAGCTGAAAACGCCGCTGACCATACTTAAAGGTCAGATAGAAAATATGATACTCGGCTACGGCGACTACAAAGACCACGAAAAGTATCTGCCGCAGGCGTTCGACTCGGCAGAGCGCATAGAACAGCTCGTGCGGGAGATAATCGCCATCACAAAGACGGAAAACACCGACATCAGCGGAAGTCTGTGCGATGTCTCGCTGGCTGAAACCGTCAGTGAAACGGTGGAAACTATCGCACCGCTGGCAGAGGAAAAGCACATCAGATATCCCGGTGACGCCGAGCTTTGCCGCAAGATAGACGCCAGCGGTCTGAGCCTTGAAGAATATCTCGGCATAACAAGCGTTTACGCAGACTGAAACAAATGACCTCTTTACAAGCTGAAAAAAAGTGCTATAATATAAACATAAGCTGCGGCAGCTTATCACCGCAGCAGCAGTAAGGAGGTAATTTCAAATGGGTGAGTTAAGAATAGGCATCGCAGGACACGGCAACCTTGGCAGAGGCGTTGAGCTTGCGATAAGACAGAATGATGATATGGAGCTTGCGGCTATTTTCACACGCCGCGACCCATCGGCAGTAAAGCCGCTGACAGCAGGCGCAAAGGTAATGAAAATGGACGACATCGAGTCTATGAAAGACTGTATAGATGTTCTTATCATCTGCGGCGGCAGCGCAACAGACCTGCCTGAGCAGACACCCGCACTTGCAAAGCATTTCAACGTTATCGACAGCTTTGACACGCACGCAAGGATACCCGAGCATTTCGCAAACGTGGATAAGGCAGCAAAGCAAAGCGGTCATCTCGCATTCATCTCGCTGGGCTGGGATCCGGGTCTTTTCTCGGTCAACCGCCTTTATGCAGAGTCTATCCTGCCAAACGGCAAGAGCTACACCTTCTGGGGCAAGGGCGTAAGCCAGGGTCACTCCGACGCTATCAGACGCGTTGAGGGCGTAAAGAAAGGCATCCAGTACACCGTTCCCATCGAGTCGGCAATGGAAGCTGTCCGTTCAGGAAGCCAGCCCGAGCTTTCAACACGCGAAAAGCATCTGCGCGAGTGCTGGGTAGTTGCCGAGGAGGGCGCTGACAAAGCAAAGATAGAAAACGACATCAAGACGATGAAAAACTACTTTGACCAGTACAACACAACTGTCAATTTCATCTCCGAAGAGGAGTTTGACAGGGTGCACAACAAGATGCCTCACGGCGGTTTTGTAATGCGCAGCGGTCTGACAGGCGACGGCGAAAAAACACATCAGATGATAGAGTATTCACTCAAGCTTGAGTCTAATCCCGAGTTCACCGCAAGCGTGCTTATCTGCTATGCAAGAGCACTCGGCAGACTTTACGCAGAGGGCGCAAGAGGCTGCAAAACAGCATTTGACATCGCACCCGCTTACCTTTCAAAGCTCACAGGCGAGGAACTTCGTGCCTCTATGCTGTAATAGGATCCTTTTTATCCCTTTTCAAAGCCATCGGTCATTCCGATGGTTTTTGTTTTTGCGCAAAAAAACAGGCGTGAGTTTTACCTCATGCCTGCTTTGTCTTATTGTATCAGCTTTTCGAGCACATCAAACAGCGCATCGTTGTCGATAGGCTTGCTCAAGTGAGCGTTCATGCCCGCCTGCAAGCTGCGCTGAACGTCTTCGTCAAAAGCGTTTGCCGTAAGTGCGATTATCGGAACGGTCTTGGCATCAGCTCTGTCAAGGTCACGAATAACCGACGTAGCTTCAAGTCCGTCCATTTCGGGCATTCTGATGTCCATAAGTATCGCATCATAGTAGCCTGTTTCACTTGCGATGAATTTATCTACCGCTGTCCTGCCGTCACGTGTCACATCAACCTCTATCTCACGCATCGAAAGCACCATCTGCATTATCTCAGCGTTTATCTCAACGTCCTCTGCCAGCAGTATATGCCTGCCCGAAAGGTCAGCCTTTTGCGAAACTCCCTTTGCAGCGTTCTTTTTCATCAGAGCGTTTCTGAACTCGTCAATTATATTGCTTGCAAACAGCGGCTTTGCAATAAAGCTGTCAACGCCTGCGTCGATAGCCTCTTCAAGCACATCGTCCCACTTGTAAGCGGTGATTATGATTATCGCCGATTCGTGACCGACTATCTTTCGTATCTCTCTTGTCGTTTCAACGCCGTCCATTCCGGGCATTTTCAGGTCAACGAGAATCAGATTGTACGGCATCGACCTTGCGTGACGCAGTTTGACCTTTTCAAGTGCCTCCTCGCCCGAATAAGCTATCTCGCAGCTTATGCCTATCTTTTCAAGCACCAGCCTTGCGTGTTCGCACGCAACAGGGTCATCGTCTATGACAAGCACGCTCATTTCGTTCGGGTCAATTACAAAATCCTCTCTGTCGCTCACCCGCTTTTCAGGTTCTAAAAGCGTTACCGCAACAACAAAAGTCGTTCCCTTGTTCTTGCCGCTTCTGACCTCAATGCTGCCGTTCATCATCTCAACGATGTTCTTCGTGATAGCAAGACCGAGTCCCGAACTGCCATACCTGTTCGTCGCAGAACTGTCCTCCTGACTGAACGAGTCAAATATGTGCGGCAGATAATCCTCGCTAATACCGATTCCCGTGTCAGTAATCGTGAAACGCAGCGTGGTCTTTCTGTCGAACTGCGCCGTGCGCTCTATCGTCAGACCGACCGAGCCGCCCTGCTTTGTAAACTTGACAGCGTTTCCGAGAATGTTTATAAGCACCTGTTTGAGCTTCATGTTGTCGCCGATGTAGTAATCATCGACCGAGCCTTTTATGTGACAGCTGTACGTCAAGCCCTTGTCAGCGCACTGGCTGCTGAACATCGTGTTTATCTGTTCAAGCAGCTTTGAGAACGAGAACTCCTCGTTTTTCAGCACAAGCCTTCCCGACTCTATCCTCGACATATCAAGTATGTCGTTGATTATGCCGAGCAGGTGGTTTGCCGAAACGCCTATCTTTTCAAGATACTCCCTTGTCTGCGCCGAAATGTCGGGGTCACTGAGTGCAATGTGGTCAAGACCGATTATCGCATTCATCGGCGTTCTAATCTCGTGGCTCATATTCGACAGGAACACCGTCTTTGCCTTGCTTGCTTCCTCCGCAGCGGTCAGCGCATCACTGAGCGCCTGACTTTGCGCCATCTGCTCACGCATCTCGCTGTCAATGTCAGCAAAGCCGACGCCGATAGCGTGAACGATGTGGTCTGTCCTGTCTTTTGCACGGCGCACGCCTGCTATTCGCAGCACCTCGTAGCTTTCAACGCCGTTTTTTATCATCAGATAACGGTAGGTTATCACTGCCTCGTTTTCAAGCCTCTTGCGGATATAATCAGGCTCAATGAACTGCATAAAGCCCTCACGGAAGCTCTCCGCTACCTGCTCATTTGCATATCGTGTGAACGCATCACGGAACGGGAACTCGTCACCGACCTGCGGACCGTCATCTGCGCTTATCGACGAACGATAGCAAATGCAGTTGCCTGTGTCAAGGTCAGCAAAGTAAACGCTGCGGTAATCCGACGCAAGCGCCGTTATCATAAAGTCCTGCTGCGTCCTCTGTTTTTCCTGCGCAAGCAGCTTGTCCTGAAGTCCAAGGCGGTGTTCAAGCTCTTCACGCTTAACACGGTTCTCGGCATCTGTCTTTTCCTTTTCGATAGCAAGCATAGACGCCCTCTTGTTCTGAAAATACAGAACCATAAACACAAACATGATAATAACTGCTATCAGACCTGTCTGAACTATGCTCCTGACGAAAATACCGTCCGAAACAGAGCCTATCTTGTCGCTGATGACATTTTCACGGATAAGATATGTCAGCATCCAGTCCGTGCCACCAACACGCACATAGGACAGCGTTTCCTTAACATCGTTGTAGGTAAACGATACATAGCTGCTCGTGCCGTTTTCAAAGTCTTTTCTGACCTTGTCGGCAGAATCGTTGTTGTCAAACGCAGCTTTTTCAAGCGCATCGAGCAGGTTGTCCTCGCTCGCAAGACCGCCGAGCACCATGTCTGTCAGCGCCGTGCCGTCTTTGGTGTAGATGTTGCAGAAAGTCGTGTCATTGTTGTCTGAACTGAGCGACACGCCCTCAAGCATCGTGTCCATATCTATCTCCATAAAGCAGACGATAAGACTCTTGCTTCCGAGCCTGATGTTTTCAACAGGCACAGCAATTATCACCTTTTTGTGCTCTGCTCCGCTGTTGTCTTTTATAGTTATCTGCGGCTCGGTTATGTTCTTGTAGTCGATGTTGTATTCACCGATGTTGTCCTGCGTACCGAGCGCAGTGTATATCGTTCCGTCCGTGTCAACAAATGCGAACTTGTCAAGGGTGTACAGCTTTTTCATTCTCGCCTGATAATCCTGCAAATGCTCAATGTCATCGAGGTCATCGGCAGTCATCAGCCCGACAGCTGTTTTCAAGTCCTTGATGTTCTTTTTCAGCGCAGATGAAACGACCTGTTCACGCCTGCCCGCAAGCTCGTCAAGATAGAAAAGGCTGACAGAGCTTACCGCTTTCTCGGTGTCCTGCCGAGCCTTGTGTCCTGACCACAGCGTGCCGAGGATAAGTATCGCCGCAATAAGTATGCCTGTGCAGACCGCAACAGCTATGACCTTGCGGCTTCGCTTTTCTTTCATACCTAACTTCCCTGTCTGTCAGATGCTTTTGAGCTTTTCAAACTGTTCCTTTGCCTGTGCGAGCAGACCCGAATAATCCATCTGTGTCCTGCTGCGCAAAAACTCGGTCATCTCGGTGACGGGAATTGTCATCGGCGTGATAGCAAGGTTTGCACACATGCCTTTAAGAGCGTGCGCTGTCTCAAATGCAGAGTCAAGGTCGCCCTGTGCAAGCTGCTGCTCGAGCGTATCAAGTCTTGTGTCCTCAAGAAACTTCCTGACGAGTTTCATATAAAACTGCTCGTTGCCCATGCAGCGGGTTATTCCCTCATCAACATTTGCGCCATAGGCTTTAAGCGTATCTATCGTAAGCATAGTTTTCCTCCTTAAAGTGAGTCCCTGACGAGCTTTTCAAACTCATCGGGCGGCAGCGGCTTTGAAAAATAGTACCCCTGAATAATGTCGCAGCCAAGCTCTTTGAGCAGCTCCATCTGCTCTTTCGTTTCAACGCCCTCTGCAATTACAGGCACTTCAAGCAGCCGTGCTATCTCTATCATGATTCCGACAAGGCGGCAAGCCTTTTTGTCTGTGCAGATATTTCTGATGAATTTCATATCCAGCTTCAGCGCATCTATCGGCAGAGATGTCAGCATATTCAGCGATGAATAGCCGCTGCCGAAATCGTCCATTTCGATGCAGAAGCCCTTGTCACGCAGACCTTTGACCGTGTCGATTATCTGCTGCGAGTTATCAGTGTAAGCCGACTCGGTTATCTCCAGAAGCAGCTCGCTGTTTTCAAGACCGTTGCTCTCGATTATCCTGTCGAGCTTGCTTTCAAGCATCGGGTCGAACACATCTACCCTCGAAACGTTCACCGAAACGGGTATCGTTACGCCGAGCGTCTCTTTCCAACGCTTTATCTGCGCAGCCGCCTCGTTCCACACATAGTTGTCGAGCTTCTGGATAAGTCCGTTGTCCTCAAACAGCGAGATGAACTCACCAGGGCTGACCATTCCGAACTCGTGATGCGACCAGCGCACAAGTGCCTCTGCCGACGCAAGTACAGGCTTGTCCCCGCAGATGTTGTATTTCGGCTGGAAATAGACCTTGAACTGCTTTTGTTCAAGTGCCATATCCATATCGTTTATCAGACGCTCGGAGTATATCTCCTTGCTGTGCAGCGTCTCATCATAAAAATCAAAACCCGAAAAATAGCTGCCACGCAGTTTTGCGCAGGCAAGCAAAGCGCAGTCAAAACGCTGCGGCATATCAAGTCCGCTGCCGTCGTCTGAATATGCACCTATCCTTATGCTTATCTTCTTGTCGCCCGTCATCTCGTCAAGCTTTGCAATGTGCTTTGGCAGACTTTCCCTCAGCATATCGCTGTGCGGCAGATAAACGCAGAAACTGTTGCTGCCGCTGCGGCAGGCAAGACCGCCCGTGCGGCTGACAAGCTCGTGCAGGCTGTCACCTATCTGTTTGAGCAGCATATCGCCGTAGCTTCTGCCGTAAAGTTCGTTTACAAGGTGGAAACGGTTGATGTCTAAAACAAGTGCATCCATAGGAATAAAGCCGTTCTGCTCGTCAAGCCGCTTGCCGTATTCAAAGAAGAACTGCTTGTTGAAAAGCCCTGTCAGCTCGTCACGCTCAGTCTCGTGGATTATAATAGTATCCTCCGCAAGCTCGATTGCGTGTCTGACTCTTGCCCTGACGACGTCAGGCACTTCATAAGGCTTTGTTATGAAATCCGCAGCACCAAGGTGCAGACTTTTGACCTCGGCATCCTTTTCCGACGTCAGCACAATCGCAGGGATACGGCGCAGGTCGGTGTCTGATCGCATTATCTCAAGCAAGCTGTAACCGTCGAGCACAGGCATGTGCAGGTCAAGTATCACCAGCGAGAGCGTGTTTTTCTCCAGTCTGATGAACTCGGCTGCCTCTGCGCCGTTTTCGGCATAAGCGACCTCGTACATATCATCGAGCATATTTCCGAGCATCTCACGTTCGACAAACTCGTCGTCAACAATAAGTATTTTTCTGTGAAGACCTTTTTTACGTTCAAGTAATTCCTGCAAAATTATCCCTCCCGTGCGGCTTTTTGTCACAAACGCTGTTTTTTTGATTATAACACATCGTTCACAAAATGTCAATGTTTTTTTAAACAAACAAAGCGCCCGTACTTCTCTTGTACGAACGCTTTGGTCTGTTCTGTTATTTAAGGCTCTTTTGCAGCCGTCAGCCGCCCATCTTTACGCCCTCGATTATGCGCAGCATATCCATCAGGTGCTAGTGTTCGCAAGGTCGTGTGGATTCAAGCCCCACCATCTGCACTCAAAAACTCGATTTTCCGGGCTTTTTTCTTTTTCTGTTTTTCAGTCATTTGAACGAGTGTCACATCTTTGCGGCACTCGTTCAAGCAGCCGATTTTTGATTATCATTTTGTTTCATATCTTCACAAACTTAAAAAGCGTGAGGTTCCCCCCCACGCTTTTGGTGTATTTTATGCTCTTATCTTCATTTTGATGTTCATTGACCAGCTTTACCGGCATTCTGATGCGGGCATTCAGTCCTTAGTCTCGACCTTTTTAATATCGTCCGACTGGTCTTTGGTAAGATCAAGTGTCGGGAACATCTCTGTATCAGGCAGCTGCATATTAAAGCCCTGTGTGCTGTCTATTATAAGCTCCGCTTTATCTACATCAAGCTCAAGTACATGACCGCCGTACTTTTTATCCTTTGAAACAAAGTGCAGATGCCAGCCTGCAGCGTTGAGGTCTTTCATATACTGCGGACAGTACAAAGCGACTACCGTTCCCTCGATATTATCCCAACTGAATTCTCTCTGATCGGTCGCAAGAGCCTCAGCAAGCGGCTTGTACGGCTTTTCCTGTTTCAGCTCGCTGCGAGCGTGCATTTTCTTGAAAGTACCGTCAACTCTGACCATATAGAACTGGTTTTTACCAAGCTTTTCGACCTTTTCATCAAGCAGCTTTTTCAGGTCGGCAATACTTGATACATCGCTGATATCCTGCTTTTCATCGCTGTCAAAGAAGGTGACATTTGCAAACGGTATAGTCTCGTCATCAGGAGCAGTTTCTATTGAGCCGTCTGATTTTGCTCTGTAAACAGTTCCGTCGACCATGATAAGCTCTCCGTTGACACCCTCGAAAGTTCCTATGCCAGTATCGCCCTTTTGTTTGAGTTCCTTGACGCTTACGCTCCCGTTATAGTCGCCGAGTGTCAGCCCCTGCAAAAGTGATACCTGATAGATAGTTTCTCTGTCGGTTTTCGTGGTCTCGTCCTTTTTGTTCTCGCTTGATGACGAGCTGTCACCGCACGAGGTCAGCATTGCGAGCGCGAGTGCAAGAACACAAATAGCTGCTTTCTTTTTCATGTTTCCACATCCTTTTTGTTTAGTTTTTTTACAACACAAAGTGTCGCTATGCTTTGTTTCAGTATACCATATTTTTGCTGAGATTTCAAGCAAAACAATAGTTTTATCTTTTTATTATTCCCTCTCACTTTAGCTTTCCAACTAATTTGCTTCCCATACTCAACTTATGACTCTTAATGATGTGTCAAGTCCAAACATCTGTGCCACCTTTGGCATTTTCGTCGCAGATAGGCTGTTGATTTTTCGATGAATTATGTTATAATAAACTCAGCAGATATCACAGTTAATAAGGAGGATATGAATATGGTTGAGTATAAGCATTATGTCAGATCATATGAAGCTGAGGTATTAAAGGTTTTCACAGAGTCTTTTGTTGATTATCCTCTTTTTTGGGGAGTTTTTAAAGATCGGTTCAAATCAGAGAAAAAGCTGCGCAGTTTTTATGAGCGTCTGATCAAGGGGATATTCAGAGCTACTGTCCGCAAGGACGACTGCTATATAGGTATTGAGGATGGAAAGGTAACAGTTATTGTGATCGTTGAGAAACCCTCAGACAAGCCTGTTGGTTTTTGGGATTATGCTGTCAGCGGAATGGCAGGTATCATAGCGAGGATCGGGATTAGAGACACCCTTAAGTATATGGAATTGTCAGACAAAACGGAAATTGTTGTAAAAAGCATTCCCAAACCCCGCTGGCATTTGTATTTTCTGGCGGTTGATCCGAAATATCAAAAGCTCGGCATCGGATCTGGTGCGATACAGGATTTCCTTATCCCGTTGGTAAGATCCAACGGTGGAAATCTGATAACCGTCACTACCAATTCTGAGAAAAACGTGCCCTTTTATACTAATAACGGGTTCACGCTGATAAAAGAAGAAACGCTTGAATACAAAGCAAAAACTATCGGGAACTGGTCTTTTAGAATGGATCTGTGACGGATCGGAATGATAAAGAATGAAATAAAGCGTTGATACATACAGACTATATCAGAGCGAGCAATATTTTGCGCATACTGTACGTATCCACAAATCAAGCCTCGCAAATTGCGTAAAATCGTGATTTGCGAGGCTTTTTCTTGTACTGAAATGCGTATGGTCATTTTTTGACCATACATTCATTTTACATTTTCTCCTTTGCCGTTTCCGGTTCCCGTGAAAAGCGGATCATATTCCTGTTATAACCAGTAGTAACGAGATACGCTTTTTCTTTGTGTGCTTCCATCAGACCGCTTAACACGAATCCGCTTAGTCCGCTGATCTGTGC
>CAMZIK010000012.1 GCA_947307175.1 uncultured Clostridia bacterium | reverse complement strand
CTTCATCTTCTTTTCCTCCCAGGTATCATATCATTATCTTCTGTGCCATTTGCTTGTCGATAGCTACTCTTGACTCCTTGACACTGACTATCATATTTCCGCCGAGCGTACTTACGACTGTGACCGTGCCGCCGACCACAAACCCCAGATCGGCAAGATGCTTTTTCACCTCCGGGTTTCCGCTTATCTTTTTGATGATGTTTTCCTCTCCCGTGGGTGCATAAGTCAAAGGCATCATACGACATCTCCTTTCAACAGGTTAGTTTTTACTAACTGTAATAATGATACTCCCGTTCTGTGTATTTGTCAAGAGAACAGGTGTACTTTTACATAAAATCGTTAGGATGCACAAACGGTTAGTTTGAGCTAACCTGAAAACAAGTAAAAATCACCAAGACGGTAATGATTTTTGTTTATATGCCCACCCTTTCAGCCCGTTGTGAACCATAAAATAGCCGGCACAGTTTATGTCCGATGAACACATCTTGCTGACCTGTGCAGTGTTATCAGCAGAGACAGTTTTGAAAAACAGTAAAAAACCGAAAAAATGGTTGCAAAAATCATATCTTGTGGTATAATATAATTTAGCTTGTCCTATTACTTTGAAAGAGAGTGATCAGATCTGAAAACGAAACGCCGTCTGCGTGTGCAGATACTTTCACTTGTGGTGATATTTTATATCATCAGCATGGCTGTAAGTACAGTTTCTATGTACTACAGTTCAAGAAACTCTTTTCTGTCAGCAAAAGAGGATATGATAGAGCGTGACCTCGATAATCTTTACACCCGCTATTTTGAATATCCAGAGCTTCTGCCCTGGTTCTTTGATTACTGCAGGGATCGCGCAGAGGAAGTGAGCATACCGTCAACACGTGCTGAAGATACCTATGTCCTTGATGCATACGAGGAGATAAGTAACAGCGGCAAAAATGTAGACGAATATCTCAGTTCCCAGTCAGAAGAAAACAAGTTAGCACTCGCACGCTCATTTTACCGTATGATCACCTATGCGCTTGACAGCAACACCGAGGTATTCAAATACGGCGGTATGATGTGCATGGATATACGTAAAAACAACTGCGGCTTTGTATACTACGAAGCTATGAAGAATGAGAACGACATAAACAGCACTCTCGGCGAGAAACTGGATGTCAACATTGATGACCACCCCGCATTGAAAAAGCTGCTTGACGGCGACTATGATAGAGTAGCCTTTGAGATAGCACCTGCGGAATGGGAAACAGGCGAAAACTACTACATAGGTTACCTGCCGATAGTCGATGACAACGAGGTCAAGGCGGTTTTTGCCATCGACTTCAACTGGGACGATTTCCATTCACAGCTGATGAACCAGATATGGTTGATGGCAGGACTTATGCTCGCAGGAATGCTTGTGTGCTGTCTGCTGATGCTGATACTCGTTGACCGCATCGCTATCAAACCGCTTTCAAACGTTCAGAAAACTGTAAGGCAGTATATGGGCGACAAGGACAGCGACGCTGCACAGGAGCTGCTCAAAAAGATAAAGACCCGCAACGAGATAGGCGTGCTTGCTGACGATGTGGGCGCACTGACCAAAGAGATAACCCAGTACACAGAGCACATCAAAACGCTTACCACAGAGGTCATGGAAGCGCTTGCGCAAACCATAGACGCAAAGGACAAATATACAAACGGTCACTCGCTGCGTGTGGCGATGTATTCGATGATGATAGCAAAAGAGATCGGAATGTCCAAGCAGCAGCAGGAAGATGTCTATTATATGGGTCTTCTGCACGACATCGGAAAGATAGGCATACCAAATGCAATAATTAACAAGACCTCAAAGCTGACCGATGAAGAGTATGCTGTGATCAAGCAGCACCCTATCTACGGAAACGATATCCTTTCACAGATTCAGAGCATGCCCGACCTGTCGGTAGGCGCACGCTATCACCATGAGCGTATCGACGGCAAGGGCTACCCAGATGGATTAACGGGTGATCGCATTCCGTTCAGCGCAAAGATAATCGCCGTTGCCGACAGCTATGACACGATGACCTCAAACCGCAGCTACCGTAAGTATCTGCCTCAGGAGGTAGCACGAAGCGAGATAGAAAACAACATCGGAACACAGTTCGATGAAGTTCCCGCAAGAGCAATGCTGAAGATAATAGATGCCGACAAACATTATATGCTGCACGAATAACACAAAACAGCACTCGTACAAAACGGGTGCTGTTTTTTTAAGATATGAAAAGCACCGTCACAGGTCCGTCTGCGGCGGTGCTTCTATTTTTTAGTAAAGGTCCTCGTCAAAGAGGAAGTCAGCCCAGTAATACTGGCTCATATATTCGTTCTGATATGCGTTGACCGCACCCGAATCAAGCTCGCAGAAGCGGTAATAGTCGCAGTCGAGTACATCGGGATTGACTGCAAACGCATTATAGGTATGCACAAGCGCAGCCTCAGCGCCCACGTTTTTAAGACTCTTTTTCAGCGCATATGTGTATGTCTGCATCAGGTTCTGCTGCTTTTCGTCGTATGGCTCGTCCTCGTACATCGCAGCGAATATCTCCCTTGCCGTGAAGGAGCTTCCACGCTTATGAACGTGATACGCAAACATCTCCTTTGCCTTGCTGCGCTCAAAGCGGACATGCTCTCCGCCTGGCGTGAAGACATCGAAGTTGCCGAAGCACTGGACACGCCCGAAATACTGCTGGTCAACATCGATCAGGAACAGCTGGTCATATTTATTATTCTCCGCCTCGTTTTTAAAAAGCTCCACAAGGTCAAAGTGTTTTGTTTTGAGATAAGTCTTCTGCACCTCGGCAGGCATCTTATTCACATAATCCATTGTCCCGACAAAGCCATCATAGCTTTCCATGAATGCCCTGTATTTGTCGTACTCTTCTTCAGTCACATTTTCACGGCACAGCGCAGGGTCTTTTTTCCACTGCTCTATACACCATTTCCTGAGAGCATCATCGCCGAAAACAAGCTTCACCACGCTGTCCGAGGTCTTTGTGAGCCGCAGCTCAATATTTGTGTTCTGCGCCTCAAGGAAGCCGTCAACTGTGGTGGTGTACATTTTCCACAGCGCACCCAACAGCAGCAGGACAAACACTGGCATCAGCACCAGACCTATCTGTAAAAGCAGTTTTTTGCTTTTCTTTTTCACTTCCATTTTTGCGCATACCTCTATATAATAGTATTGTGTTACCTTTTATTACAACTTAATCGGGGCAAAAAGCAAAGGACTTTGGAGATCCGAAAAAATTTTTTCAGCTTTTTTTAAAAGCCTCGTTTCCTGCAAGGTTGTTGCAATAGTCGGGATGGTATTATTTAATCACAGCAAGGGAAACAAATAAAAATCAAAATTAAAAAGGAGTAATCACAAATGACAAACACAAAAACAAACAAGGTAAGAAAGACAAACAGAAAGTTCATCACAACACTGTGCGCAGTGGCAGCAGCAATGGCTATCGTAACAGGCATCACGGTATGCACCGCATCGGCTTCCTACAAAGAAAAGGCAAGTTCCAGACTGCAGACTGCATCACAGGCAGTGACCACAAGGGCAGCTGACAGCGCACAGGCAACAACATATACAAATGATCAGAACGCAGTTCAGACACAGGCAGCTCAGCAGGACGCAAACGGATACAACTACACTTACGATCAAAGCGCAGCTGAGAGCTACGCACAGCAGACACAGACTGCACCGCAGGAAACAGCAGCTCCTGCAGCTGAAGACGGAAAGCTTTATATCCCTGAGGGAGAGGTAAACGACTGGAAGATACACAACGCAAAGGACGGCTTCCCTATCGGCTCATATATTAACGGACAGAACACACTTTATGTTGAAAAGCTTGACAATGCAAATTACGCTATCACAGTTACTATCCGCACAGGTGAGAACACAGCCAACGTTTACAGCATCAGCGCAGTTGCAAACGGCTCAAAGATGTATTACTCAAACGCTGTAAAGAGCGCAGTGGTTTACGGCGAGGACGGCAGCATCATCAGCAGCGAGATCACAGGCAACAACCACAGCGGAACATTCGATGCATCTGATGCAGGCTACACCTGGGTGGACACAGAGGGAACAACGATCTTCGTTCCATGGCTGGGATTCTGATAAAAAGCAAACACAATAAAGCGAGGCTCTCACAGCTGCTGTGATGAGCCTCTTTTTTTCGGGCATCAAAAATTTTTTCAAAAAAACTGAAAAAGCAAAAAATCTGTAAGAGGTTTGTAAGAGGCAGCGTGATATACTCAAGACAGACAAAAGGAAAACACCTTAAAACAACAAATAAACAAGGAGGAAGAACAATGGAGAAGCTTGAAAGAGGAATTGAAAAGCACGGAAGGTTTGTAGGATTTATCATCGACGTGATAATGAGACTGACAAGAACTCGTGAGGTCGATGAAAACGGTTACTGTGCAGACGACTATTACGACGACTTTGACGACTAAAAAAGAAAAAAATAAAAAATTCTGAAAAACCTCGGAATTTGTAAGAGGTTTGTAAGAGGCGGCGTGGTATACTGAAATCAGAGAAAAGGAAAACAACCCGAAATTCAAAACTGAAAAAACATAACAAACAACGAAAGGAGAGATTACAATGACAGCATTCTGGACTTGGCTTTTGGCAGAACTCATTAAAAATTCACCAGAGATATTCTGAATAAAACGATTTAAATAAACACCGGCAAATCAAAAACGAAAGGAGAAAAACAATGTTAACAGCTTGGTTGATAGTCGGCGGTGTTGTCGCTGCTGAAACAATAATTTACCTGCTTAACCACTGATAAGCAGACGGCTCAAATAAAACAACTCAACAACGAAAGGAGAATTAATATGATCATCACATTTTGTCTGGTAATGCTTGGCGTAAGCACAACTTCAATGATCGTAGGAGGTATCCTCACGACGATCTTCGGATAATAAATAATGCTCACAATAACTAAGTTTAAATGAAAAGAGAAATAATATGTTTACATTTATCGGAGCTTGTGCCGCATTAGTCGGATTCGCAGCTTGGCTCAACTCGGTTCTTTGACACAAAAAAGCCATAACAGATCTAAAACGAAAGGAGATAAGAATATGTTTGCAGGACTTTGTATAGGTTTCTTCGTAGTAGGCGAGGTAATAATCAATCTTCCCTGGATAATCAAGATATTCTCATAAAAACAGACAACAATAAATAAAACGAAAGGAGAAAAGAACAATGATCACATGGATCTGCATAGCAGGCGGAGTTTTTCTGGTAAGCGAAGTTTTACTTTTCGTACTTTAATAATAGACGATAAACAAAGACTATACAGAAAGAAGGAAAAATATGTTTACATTTATCGGAGCTTGTGCCGCATTAGTCGGATTCGCAGCTTGGCTAAACTCGGTTCTTTAACACAAAAAGCCATAACAAATCAAAAACGAAAGGAGAAAAAACAATGTTTACAGGTTTTTGTATCATAGGCGGGATTGTCGTATTTGAAACTTTCCTGTACATTCTCGGCAGCTGACAGGCTGACAGCAGTCTGCATAAAACAACATTGGCAATGAAAGGAGAATAAAAACTATGGTAACGTTCATGGTAGGCTCGGCGATAGCGTTCACGTCCTGCTGCATCGTAGCAGGGATAATCTCGATATTCTTCTGAAAAACCCAAAACAGTCAGGAGCAGAAAATGAAAAATATATCTTAAAGCGTTCGTAAAAAAGGCGGGCGCTTTTGATGTTTTTGCCCGCAACGTCTTTACAATTGTGTATTTGTAATGTATAATGTATTAAACAACATAGAACGCCATCGAAAAGCAAGGTGATAGAATGGAAAAAGAAAAAAAGAAAAAGCAGAGGCTGCTGGCGCAGATAACGGCGATAGTGCTGCCGCTGTTTGCACTGATGACGGCGGCGATAGTGTGGGTGGTGTACACAAGCACCGTCAACGGCTATCTCGAAGCGCAGAACGGTCACATCGAGGAAATGATGCCCGAGGTCGCTTTACACTTTGTTTTTCTTGACGAGGAAAAGCCTGATGAAATAAAGCTGTGGTATCTTGAACAGCTCAAAAAGGCTGATTTTGATTACAATAAGGATCTGACAGATGAACAGTACGAAAAATTAGCTGAATATGAAAGTTTATCCGATAGTCTGACATACGGCTGGTACGAGCGCATGCCCGATGACGTGAGGTTATTGTTTCTGCAATCGTATTTCTTCTTGCTGCAAAGAAGTGTCAGAAACAGCATTGATAAGGCAAGCGTGCAGAGCGTGTTTCTGATGGACATGCAATCTGACAGACAGGGACTTGTGCTGTTTGACTGCAACAAGAACGGCGGCAGCAAAAAGATAGGCTCTTACTATGACTTTGACCTTTCCGACCACCCTGTTTTACAAAAAGCGCTTGAAACAAATTCGGGCGATATCGTGTTTGAAAGGGCGACGGATTTTCCCTATGACGGAAACTACTATATCGGCTACAAGCCTGTGATAATCGGCGGAAAGACGCGGGCTGTTATCGGCATTTCATACAACTGGGACAGCTTTCACAGCTCGCTGACAGGCACGATAACAAAGGCGCTGTGCATAAGCGTAGGCGGCATAGTTATCGTTATGGCGGCGCTGCTGATTTTCCTTTACCGCAAGGCTGTCAAGCCTGTAAAGAGCATTGAGCAGGCGGTGCTTGAATACACAGGCGACAAAAACAGCGCAAAGATAGTCAGCAGTATGTACAAGATAGCGGTGAAAAACGAGCTGGGGTATCTTGCTGACGCTATAAGCGACCTTGCGCTTGAAATTGACCATTACACCAAGGAGAACATTCGCATTGCGGGCGAAAAGGAACGCGCACAGAAAGAGCTTTACGAGGCAAAGGTACAGATAATGGTCTCGCAGATAAGACCGCATTTTATGTACAACGCCCTGTCCTCTATTGCGATACTCTGCAAGCTCGACCCCGATACAGCGTATGAGGCAACGGTGACGTTCTCGGACTATCTGCGAGGCAATATGGATTCGCTCAAGCAGACCGCACCGGTGCCATTCACGAAGGAGCTTGAACATCTAAAAAAATATCTTTACATTGAAAAGCTGCGTTTTGACGACCTTTTGAATATTGAGTACGACATACAGGCGACCGACTTTGAGCTGCCGTTGCTGTCGATACAGCCGATAGTTGAAAACGCTGTTAAGCACGGCGTGGGTATGAAAAAGACAGGCGGAACAGTGAAGATATCCTCAAAAGAGACTGACGATACTTTTGAGATCATCATCTCTGACGATGGCGTGGGCTTTGATATGAACGCACCGAAAAAGGACGACGGACGCTCACACGTTGGTATGGAAAACACCAAAAAGCGTCTTAAAGACATGTGCGGTGCTGATATAATCATCACAAGCAAGGTCGGCGTTGGAACGACTGCAAGAGTTGTGATACCCAAGAAAGACAAGGAGGACAGACAATGAGAATGCTGTGCGTTGACGACGAGCCGCTGATGCTGAAGATGCTCGAAATGGCGATAAAGGAAGCAAAGCCCGATGCAGACGTGACCGCTTACAGGTTTCAGGACGAGCTGCTTGAGGACGCAAAGAAAAACGGCTGCGACATAGCTTTTCTTGATATACATATGCGTGGAATGAACGGCGTTGAGCTTGCAAAAAAGCTCAAGGAGATAAACCCAAAGATGAACATAATCTTCGTCACGGGCTTTTCAGAGTATGCAGGCGATGCGATGAAGATGCATGCCAGCGGATACATCATGAAGCCTGTCACAAAGGACAAGATTGCCGCTGAGCTTACCGACCTGCGCTTCCCTATCGTGCCAAAATCAAATGTACTTTTACGGGTACAATGCTTCGGAAACTTTGATGTCTTCCTGCCAAGCGGCGAGCATGTCCGCTTTGAGCGCAGCAAGGCAAAGGAGATATTTGCATATCTTGTCCACCGAAACGGCAGCTCGTGTACCATAAAGGAGATAGCAGCGGCGCTGTTTGAGGACGAGCCTTATGATAAAAAACAGCAGAACTATATGCAGCAGCTTACATATGCTCTGATGAAAAGCCTTAAAGCTGTCGGTGCAGAGGCTGCGGTCGTGAAAGAGTTCAACGCACTTGCAGTCAAGCCAGAACTGCTCGACTGCGATTACTACCGCTTCAAGGAGCTTGACGCAGGCGCAGTCAACGCTTACCAGAACGAATATATGAGCCAATATTACTGGGCAGATTTTCTCTTTGACGAGGATCTGTACTGACCTTTGATCACCTCACCCGTATCTCAAAGATGCGGGTGTTTTTTTGCGCAAAAAAATTTTTCAAAAAAATTTGAAAAACAAAAATAATGTAAGAGGTTTGTAAGAGGCGGCATGTTATACTTAGGTCAAAGAAAGATAAAAACAAACATCACAGCACGCATCACCAGAAGGAATACCCGAGGAGACAGGCGGTCTCGTAGAGAAAACTTTGAACGAAGCGGACGCTGTAAGAACAAACAAACAACTGATAAACGATAAATAAAGAAGGAGCGATCACTATGAAAAAAACAAACATCACAAAAAAGATAGCTGCCATGCTCGCAGCGGTAATGATAATGACAACTGCAGCTTCTATCGCTGCATCGGCAGACAACACTGACGCAGTGAACACAACAATAGCTATGCAGAACGAAAAGCAGCTGGAAAAGGCAAGAGATCTCGGGATCGACATGATCTTCACGGGCATTGAGGAATTCGTTCCCGGCGGAAAGTTACTAACACCTGTGCTGAAGCTGTTCACAGACGACCTGCTCGGCAAGGGCGATGAGCTTTCACTTGACGACATCAACGCAAGGATAGACGATATGTTCTCAAAGCTTGACGACCTCAACGATGACCTGAGAGATTCAATCGAGAACATCACAGCTGTGCAGGACTTTGATTCATTCCACTTCAAGACCTATAACTCACAGATACACGAGATAATCAGCCAGATAGAAGTCATCAGAACGCTGGATATCACCGACGAAAACAAGCTCGCAAGAATTGCGGCGCTGGTAAACAACAGCAGCTGCTGGACTGAATCGAACAACGTTTTCATCACATTCTCAAATCTGACACAGGCGCTCAACAGAGCGAGCCTTACCAAGAAGGGCGACATCTTCACAATCCTGTATCAGCACTACGCAAAGAGCTCTATGTTCAGCGGCGAGGCTATTGACAAGGCAAGCGCAGCAGCAGAGCTTATCATCACAGATTACATGGCAGGCTACTACGCACTTATGCAGTGCCTGAGCGCACAGTCGATCGTCTGCAATATGACAGCGGAGCAGAAAAAGACCATCGATCCGTACTATCTTAACAAGGTCACCGACCAGCAGGCGCTTATCACCAAGAAGGTGAACGAGCTGAAAGAGGCTGCCCTCGGAAATACAAGCGTGCGCACCGAAAGATACATCAAGGGCTATAAGGACGTTGTGCTTACCAGCACATTTACTACTATGAACAACCTTCCACCTGAAATCAGAAAAATGCCCGTATATGCTGTCAGAGAAGTCGTAGATTATGACGCAAGCTCCGTTATCGGCAAGTACAACACATTCAAAAACACTGACAGAATGCTGTTCATAAACAAGGGAACTACGAGCATTAAAGTAAGCCCATTTTTAACAACAACAAGCCACAATGCAGTTCCCGTTTACGCAAGCTGCACAGACGGTTCGGGCAGGAGCGGTCCTGTTTACAAGTCCACCAGATACTTCAATGAGAACATCGCACCGAGAATGTATCTGAACGCTGATAATGTAAAGGCTATCGCAGCATTCATAAGCGGCAAGGGCATAACAATGAGACAGTATCTTAAGAACAACGGTTTCTGCGTTGACGATATCCCCACAAACGCAAATTTCCTTACGAGCCAGGCTTACCACGATGCAGACAATGCAAAGCATATCGGCACAGCACTCGGCGGATCTGTACAGTACCACACCTTCTACAAGGGCATCAACATCGACGAGGTCAACCCCACAGAAAAAGAGACCGCATTCTACCACACAGGCTGCAACTACTACGGTATCGAGGAATGGAACTATATCGCAGGCGGAAACGTAGTGACCTTCATCAAAGGCTGAGTTATTTGCTGAACAGCGGAACAACTATAACAAGCACTTTGCAGAACATCTGAATAACGGATATACAAATGAAAAAGCCGATACTTACCGTAATGGTAAGTATCGGCTTTGTTCTGTTATGCTTATGCTTTTGCTATCTTGTCAACAAGTTCGTCAGGAACTGCGCCCTTGCCTCCGAAAACAACTATCTGCTGCGCATTCTTATCCTTCAGGTAATCTGTCTGCTTTTTGCTCAGACTGCCTGCTGCGAGCATCATAGGTGCTTTGTACATTGCTGCGTAAACGCCTGCAAGAGCGTCAGGGAAATCTGCTCCCGTTGCAACGCATATGCAGTTTCCTGTCAGAACGTCCTTGAATGTTTCGTTTACAGCTATGCAGGTCTCGTATCTGTTCTTGCCTGAGATCCTGGTCGGCTCGATACCGAGTGCATCGCCTGCGGCCTTCATCATCTCATTTGAGATAACTCCCTCTCCGCCGATGACGTATGCATATTCTGCTGTGTATCAATCAATATTGAATACTATTACAGCTCCTATGGTAATGATACCTGCTAAAAATGCTATAGATAACATTGTTTTTTCTGCTTTATGTTATATGGTCTTTAGAAAAACAGGACGTGTATAGTTAATCCTGCGAGCATTCCTACTCCCGTTGCTGCTGCAAATATTGCGGCACCTGTTGCAATTGTTATCATAGTTGTTTTCCTCCTTTCAATTTCATTGTCATTTGTTCTTCTATTTTTATATTATTTGCAGTTGTGCAAAACGATCAGTAAAACTGAAGGTGCTGCGCAGAATACAAGTGTTCCTATTGCAAGTGCTATCATCGTATTTCCCTCCATTCAGATAGATTTAAGATAAGCTGTTGTTCCGATTACTTGCAGATGTAAGCGGTGACTGTTCCGATACCGAGCAGAACTACCATTGTGCAGCATACGAGCATTCTGTTTTCCTCCTTTTTGTGTTTGTGTTGTTTTCCTTTACTGTGTCTTTATTATATCACACACTTCTTTGCAACTTATTTGCGCAAAAAAAGTGAGGCTCTCACAGTGTGCTTCTGGCAGCGGCTGTGATGAGCCTCTTGGCTTATATGTATTATCATCAGACCTTTTGAAGGTATTCCTCAAATGTGATGCTCCGAATGGCCCGGCAATGCAGCGCAGAAGCTGCTGAGATGATGAGGACAGCTATGCTCTCTGCTACGAACTGAGGCATATCATAATCGACATCATGATGAGACATTCAAGCATCTTTGAGGCAAATGCACCAAGGTGTTCATGACCAATACTTTTTTATAAAGGTTGAGCCGGACTTTTTTTGTAGCCTGCCGCAAGCTCGATAAAATCGAACACGGCAGCCTCTGCATCAGTATCAGCCTCGGATATAATACTTCGTGAAATCAAAACTGTCGGACTTTTCGCAAATAAGCGTTTTGCAGACGTCCTTTGCTTTGAGGTAACGCTGCTCTGAATTGACCGTCCAGACGAAAAGGTCTTTGTTTTTGCGCTTGGTGTAATTTATTACCTTATCGGACAAAAGCTCGACATCACAGGATATGAAATCAGGTGAGGATATTCCCCATAAACAAAGCTGTGCGCCGATGTGCGATGAATTTTCCGAATTCCATATGTCTACTCCCACCTTGAAAAATCAATATCCGGTACTATCTGTATACAGCGCTTCTGCTCTGTCTGTTTCAAAGCACCCAGTCGTTGTTTGCTTAGTATTATATACTCAAAGCCCACCTTTGTCAACTTGTAAGGGAGCGTGTGATGATGAGATACTAAGGGAGCTTGATATCGAAAAATGCAGTCTTGTTCAGGAATAATAAAACTATCGGATAAAGACCAAGCGCATTAATGTATCGTCAATCTATCAGGTCGTTCTGGAAGCGGGAAAGATGCTCGAAAGGAAGGATCTGCCTGCCTCTGAAAAGACCGCAGCCGTCGTTGATGAGCTGGTTGTTTATCGCCTTGAACATATTTACGTCTATCTCTGCAAGCTCAAGCTGCTGGAGCTTTGTAAGGCGCTGGTAAGCCTCATCGAAACAGATACACTCGCCGATAGGGATTATGTCACGCTTTGCACGGCTCTCCTCCTGCGTTTTTTCGTAGCCGAAATGGTTGGCGTCACCTATCTCGGCGTAGTCGTCCATATCCTTTGTTCGCAGCTGAAGCTCGGTATAGCACCTTGCAAGGTTATCGTAAAAAGTGATGTGCAGCGACTGATAACCTGAGATCCTCGGCGTCCGGACATAGTCACGGTAATAAGGTCTGACATTCTCTCTGAGGCTGTCTGAACACCTGTCCTCACCGAAGCCCGAAAGCTCTGCAGTAAAACCTCTTTCTTCAAGAAACTCAGGCAGCACGTTTGCTATCTCGTAAAGATATTTCTTTTCAAGTTCGTCTCTCTGCTCGCCCTCGCCTATGTGGCAGGCAGGCATCGAAATAACTATCCTGTATGCAATAAGGTCACGGAAACAGATGAGGTTGCTTTTTATCTCAGCCTCACTTGGATACGTGCCCTTATTTTTGTAGTAATCATAGATATATTCGAGGATATAGCCGTTGAACTTTTCCTCCGCCCTGATAAGCGACTTTATCCTTCCCTTGAACGTAAAGGCAAGGAAAGGATACTCATGTGTCATAAACTTGTAGAACTCTTTTATCCTCTGTGACTGCGAGGTAAGAAAATCGTTGTGCTCCAGCAGCTCGATTATCTGTATCAGAAAATTGCTGTGGACAAGGTCGACTGAGTTGCGGCTCTCTATCGCTGAGCTTTTAAGGTCGGCGGAATACTGGTGCAGAATTTTCAGCACCGTGTCCCCCGAAAAAAGATAGTCGTTCAATGAAACCATTCCTAACACTTCCTATCTCACTTGATTATTTTGAAGCATACTGTCTTTGCGTTTATAAGCGGACTGTTGTAGGCAAAATAGACCGTGCCCGAAACGGGTGAACGTATCTCGCAGACAAGCTCGCAGTCAAAGGGATCTGTTATCCTGCCGAGAATATCGCCTTGTTCGACACGCCTGCCTATCTGCGTAAGGCTGAAAAAGATGCCAGCGTGGTCGGAGCGCACCTGCCTCGTCTTGCTCTCATCAAGTATCGCAGTGTTATAGCCAGGCGGCGTGGTGACCTTTACCAAGCCTTTTCTGTTCATAAATCTCAATATCGCATCCACCGCCTCCTCGGCGGCTTTTTCGTCTATGGTGTCAGTGGCGTTTGCATAAACAGAGAACGCCTTTGTCTCCCACACCTGCCAGTTGTAATTGAGGGTGGTGGTGTCGTAAGGTCTTGGCTTTCTGATGATGCCGAATTCAAGCCCGAAATCTTTCATCAGCTGTGGATCGGTAAAGCCAGTATCCATCATCTTGACGTGAGGCAGGAAAACGCCGGGCTGATAAAAGCTCGCTAGCTGTATGCCGTATTCAAAGCCTTTGAGTGCGCTGAAAACGCCGTCAGCGATGCGCTGAGTCGTCTCGCCCAGATCGTAGCCCGGATACATACGGTTGATGTCGGTGTTGTCCATTGCCCAGAAACGCTTACCGATATTCATTGAATAGTAGTTTATGCATGGCACGACAAGTATCTCGATGCCCTCTGTGATACGGTCTTTTTCCTCCAGTTTTTTCAGCTCCTGCACCATACGGCTGCAAACATACATCTGCTGCACCTCGTTGCCTCGCATAGCGCCGACTATCGCCAGCGACTTTCTGCCGTGACCGAAGGAAAACCCGATAACATCAAGCTGTTCACGGTAGGGCGAGCAAAGCGAAAAGAGCTTTTTCTTTTTCATTCCCTCTCACCTCCAGCAGACGCTTTTAGTATCCTTGCCAGCAACGAGCCGCCGTAAACAACGGGGTACTCACGCAGGGTGAATATCATTCCGTCACACACCGCCTGCACCCTTTCAATGACAGTTCCCGTCAACGGATCAAGCACATCACCGATATGCTCTCCCTGCTTTACGTTCTCTCCGAAATCAGCACACGGCACGAAGATCCCTGCCGCGTCGGAGTTGACAAAGCCGACCTCTCTGCCCTCAGATACTATCGGCTCACGCACGGGCTTCGTTTTGCCTTTCCACATTCCAAGGCTTTTCATCAGGTTCATCACGCCATCAAAAAGCTGCAAGCAGTATTCCTTGGTTATACGCATACCCACGCCCATTTCAACCACCAGCGTTTTCGTGCCTCTCGTGTTGAGCGTGTGCGCAAGCGTAGATTCAAGCACCGTGGCTGACTCGTGAATCCACACAAAGTCAACATTCATCAGCTTCGCATACGGAAGCAGGCTCTGCGCCGTCGGCACGCTTATGCGTATCTGCGGTATCTCCTTGAGAAAGATATTGCTTGAATGAACATCAACACACACATCAGAGCCGCTGATGTCATCAACTATCGAAGCGCACACCGCCTCCGCCATCGTGCCGTTCTTGCTGCCGGGGAATATCCTGTTCATATCCAGATCGAACATCGGTATACCCCTTGTGATAGAGTCTATGCCCATCGGGTTGAGCGCAGGATATATGTCGAGTATGCCGTCAAGCAGGTCGATATGCTCGTCCACATAGCTGCCCACCATATAAGCAAGGTACTGTCCCTCCAGCTCGTCGCCGTGAGTTCCTGTGACAAGGCTGAGGCGAGTGGTGCTTTCGCCGTTCTGAATGCGGCGCTTTTTTATATTTAGTTTTTCGTGAACTGCAAGCGAAGCGCTCGCAACTGTCTTTATCATTTTTTATCTTCCTTTCGGCAGCGATATGCTAAGTCAGTACCGACCTGACAAGCTGGAGCTGCCTTGTGTGATTGCCGAACATAACGCCCCTGTCGATAGCGCAGTCACGGAAATCCCTGCCCTGTGAAATGACAAGATAATCGTCACTGACACAGCAGTTGTTTGACGGGTCTATGCCTTCCCAGTGATCGCCCGTCCAGTATTCGACCCATGAGTGCGTTTCACCGTTGCAGAACGCAAGCCCCGCAATGTACCTTGCGGCAATGCCGTCAAGCCGCAGAAGCGAGATAAGTATGTGCGAGAAATCCTGACAAACGCCCTTTTTCAGCCCAAACGCATCAGCGGCAGTCGTTGCCGTGTCTGTCGCACCCTTCTGGTATTCCATAACGTCTGAAAGCGTATCGCACAGATACTCTGCCCTGTCCTGCACCGTGCCTGTGCATTTGCTCTTAATTTCGCCGTAGAACTCTTTCAGCTCGCCGTCAGGCTTGGTGTACTCCGACGGGTACAGATAACAGGGCATATAGTCGGTGCGGTGCTTTGTGCAGTCGGTCCGAGCAGTTCCCTTTATCTCAAAATCGAGAAATCTGTGGTCGCCTTTGAGGTAGCCTGCCGTGACGTTGTTGCCGAATGCGTCTTTTGTCTGCTGCGTGGAAACATAAGGCGAGATGTTCAGATTGCAGGCGGTTATCTTCTGCGTTTCCGTTTCAGGCGGGATAATGCGCAGAGCAAAGCTGTGATCGTGAACGTAGTCGTCAAAAGTCAGCTTTGTGGAATAATAAAAGCTCACCTGCTTCATACAAACACCTCCGTTGTTTCAAAAAGATGTGCCAGAGCGCCTGCCGCCCTGCCTGAACCGTTCTCGTAATCCTGCTGCGAGCCCATTATCTCCTCAAGCTCGGACAGCTGCTTTGTGCTATATCGGTATGGAGTGTCCTTGGGCACTCTGCGCAGGTTTTTCAGCAGCCTGACATACTCCTTTTTCACCGACTCGTAAGGGTATTTCATTCTTATATACAGATCGAGCCTTTCGACTGTTTTGCCGATGTAGATGATGTTTCTTATCTCGTCATCGTAAATATGCTCGTTGACGCTTCCCCAGAAACCGTAGAGTATATCCTCCAGCGGCAGCAGCGAAAAACGTGTGTTGCTGCTGCTCTCAGACCTTTTGAGCGTGTCCTTTGCCATCTGTAAAAACGACAGCGCAGAGGTGGAGATCTCCTCACGCAGCACGATACCGTTGTCGTAAGCTCTTTCAAGACTGTACGCCGCAGAGTTGGGGTTGTTCTCGTCATACAGAAAACTCCTGATGAAATCCTTGCTGTCCGAGTATGTATCGCTCAGCCCGAAATAGTCAAGATACTCTTTATATACATGGCTTTTGCCTATCATTTTATCAAACATCTTGTCCAACGCCTTGAGCGTTGTGAAAGATCTTTCCGTGTAGCGTCCGAGCCAGTAGAGTCGGTCGCTGTGTTCTTTTGAGATCGTACTCATACATTCACTCCTTTTCTTTCAGTACCCATGTGTCCTTGAAACCTCCGCCCTGTGATGAATTGACAACGAAAGAGTCGGGGTTTCGTGAAAACCTTGTAAGCCCCGATGCCCAAACTCTCGTTGTCTCTCCCGAAAGCACGAACGCACGCAGGTCAGCCTTGCGCATGACCGTTTCGCCATTGTCAAGTATCGGCAGATCAAGAAAATCTATGACCTCCTGCGCGATAAAACGCCTTGGCTCTGCGATGATAGTCTTGCGGAACTCCTCCAGTTTTTCTTTTGTCAGGTCACGCCCGAACACCACGCCGTATCCGCCTGCTTCCGCAACGTCCTTGATGACCAGCTTTTCGAGGTTGTCCATAACGTACCTCATATCCTGCTCATAGAACGGCAGATATGTCGGTGCGTTTTTGAGTATCGGTTCTTCACCGAGATAGTATTTTATCATCTTTGGCACAAAGTAATATATGCCCTTGTCGTCTGCAACGCCGTTGCCCGGCGCATTGACAATGCCCACATTTCCGCTGCGGTAAGCCTCCATAAGATTCGGTATGCCGATAAGCGACTCAGGCAGGAACGTCAGCGGGTCAAGGAACTCGTCGGAGATGCGCCTGTAAAGCACGCCAATTCGTGTCTTTCCGCCCGAATAGGTGCGGTGATAGAGGATATTGTCCTCAACGAAAAGCTCGTCGTTCTGCACCAGCACCGAGCCTGTGTTCTCCGCAAGGTAGGAATGCTCAAAGTAAGCAGCGTTGTATCTTCCAGAAGTAAGTATCGCCCTTATGCCTCCGCAGTTTGCATGCTCCATAGTCTCTTTCAGCAGCTGTGCGTAGCCTCTGTTATCGACTATCTCGTTTTCCTCGAATGCCTGCGGAGCAGCAATCCTCGTCAGCTCTCTTGCGATAAGCGGATATGATGCGCCCGAGGGTATGCGCAGGTTGTCCTCAAGGATATACCACACTCCGTCCTTTGCCTGCACCAAGTCAATGCCCGAAATGTGACTGTAAATTTTGTTCTTCGGCGTTATTCCCTCACACTCAGCGAGATAGCCTTTTGAAATATAGATAAAGTCCTCAGGAATGATGCCGTCCTTTACTATCTTCTTTTCGTGGTAGATATCAAAAAGGAACTCATTCAGGGCGTTTACACGCTGAACAAGTCCCTTCTCGATGCTTTTGAAATCCTCTGCCGAGATGACTCTCGGGATAGGGTCAAAAGGAAAGAACTGCTCGTTGAAAACGCCGTTTTTGTAAATGCCGAATTTCACACCGTACCTTCTCAGAAGCTCGTTGATCTCAGCAGCGTTGCCCACTGCTTTTGTAAACTGCTCCTGTCTGATGTCTTTCATAACTATCCCTCCGTTTCGCAATAAAACAAAATGACGCCTGCTCTTTTGGTGAGCAAGCGCCATTGCTTGATATTCTTATTAAACAGTATAACAGCTTTTGAGTTCCTTGTCAACGATTTAAAGCGCAATAGTAAAAGATGTCGGATATTTAATGATAAACATCGTCTCGGTACAGCTTCTTCAGCTTTTTCACGGTGGTGTTTCCGCCGCCGTCACCGATATAGACATCATACTCGCCCTTGATGCTTCCGAAAGTCACCGTCTTTTCGATGCCCGTGTGCGCTTTCAGCTTTTTGAGCATCTCGTGCTTTGAGGCAAGCGGCGAATACACCCTGACATACTCGTACCCGTCAAAGCCCGACTCTGTGACAGTCACACGCACCTGTCCGCCAAGCTGCACAGTCAGCTTATCTTTGAGTACTTTTGCTCTCTCGGCAGTTTCCAGCACCGTAAGATAGAGTATCCTTTCGTTTGCGTCATGCCGCCTGAAAGACGAGCGGATATAGTTGCGGTAGGGTGAATGCTTGAACGAATCGAACAGTTCCTTTTCGGCAGGGTTGGTGAACTCGCCGTAGAAAATAAGCAGCGTGGAATCATACATCACATTGACAAAGCAGTGCGAACCGTTCTGCGCAATTATTTCCTCGGCTTTTTCGCTGATGTCTGCCGGCAGATATTCCGCCTCAATGTACTCCTTCTGCTTTATGTCATAAAGTGCAGCTCCGTCCATAACAATAACAGGCAGCCGCAGCTCCACGCCTTTCATAAGTGACATGACCACCGCCGGAGTGTGTATCGTCGAAATGGTAAACTTTACGCCCAGCCTTATGAGCCTGTTTAGCTCCACCTTGCTGTACTGCACAGAGTTGCT
Organism: uncultured Clostridia bacterium; assembly: GCA_947307175.1. GTDB lineage: Bacteria > Bacillota > Clostridia > Oscillospirales > Ruminococcaceae > Hominimerdicola. Next base: position 25,395 of record CAMZIK010000012.1, on the reverse strand, counting down.
GTCGTCAGGGATAAGCACAGAATCTATGCCGCTGACAAAAAGCGTATCGCTGTCATGCTTTATCGGTAGGTGGAAATTGTTCACCGCAAGCCCTACACCGATACCGATAAACGTGTCAAGCACCCTGTTGAACACGAAAAGATAAGGGTCGCTGTCAAACGAATGTGTCAGCGCTATGCTCAGAAACACAACGCAGGAAAAGAACGAAGCATTTCGCTTGTCAAGCAGGACAGTGAGATAGATAACGGGGATTATCACAGCCGACGCCAGCAGGTAAACAGCGATCTGTTTTGTCAGTCCCGATCCTTTGAGCATAACGATGAAAACCAGCCCGAACGCCGCACCGATGAACGTACCTATCGAGCGCTGACCTGCGTTGTTTTTTGACGTTGCCGAGTAAGGCTGTAAACACCACAGCGCCGCCAGCGCACTGTAAAACGGGATCCCGTTTCCGACGGGCAGCAGCGTGCGTACAAAATATATCAGCATACAAAGCGCCACCGACACGGCTGATTTAATTATTCTCGCACCGATAGGCGGCAGCCTTTTTGCTCCTTTCATATGATCACCTCAAAAAAAACGGCGCCGAAAAAATTCAGCACCGTTGCCAATAGTATTTTTTATCTGTCATTCAGCGTTCAGTTTCTCGATCTCGCTGAGCCATACGTTTGCCGAAGCATCACTTGGCATACGCCAGTCACCGCGGGGCGACAGCGTGACCGTGCCGACCTTTGGTCCGTCGGGCAGACAGGAGCGCTTGAACTGCTGCAAGAAGAAACGGCGGTAAAATGTTTTCAGCCATTTGAGTATCACTTCTTTCGGGTACTGCACTGAAAACGCCCTGCACGCTATGCGGAAGATCTTTGAAGGACTGAATCCGAAGCGGAGCATATAGTACATAAAAAAGTCGTGCAGCTCGTACGGTCCGACAATGTCCTCCGTCCTCTGCGAGATAGTTCCGTCGCTTTCGGGCGGAAGCAGCTCGGGGCTGACAGGCGTGTCGAGCACGTCACACAGAACGCTCTGCAATTCCCCGTCGGAAATTCCCGCCTCGTAGTTTACCAACCAGCGCACAAGCGTCTTTGGAATCGACGAATTGACCGCGTACATCGACATATGGTCGCCGTTGTAGGTCGCCCAGCCCAGCGCAAGCTCCGAAAGGTCGCCCGTGCCGATAACGATTCCGCCAAGCTGGTTTGCCTTGTCCATCAGCACCTGCGTGCGCTCCCTTGCCTGTGCGTTTTCGTAGGTCACATCGTGGTCGTCAAGGCTGTGACCAATGTCGGAAAGATGCTGCATAACGCTGGCGCAGATGTTTATCTCCTCAAGAGTCGTGCCATAAGCTGCCGCGAGCTTGCAGGCGTTTGTGTAGGTACGGTCTGTCGTGCCGAAGCAGGGCATTGTGACTGTGCGGATCCCTTTTCGGTCAAGCCCCAGCATATCAAAAGCGTGCACGGTGACTATCAGCGCAAGTGTCGAATCAAGTCCGCCCGACAGACCCAGCACCGCTGTTTTGCAGCCTATGTGCCCGAGCCTTGTCATCAGTCCCACAGCCTGCATAGTGAGTATCTCCTCGCATCTGCTGTCAAGAGCGCGCTTGTCAGCGGGCACAAACGGCGTTTTTGCAAAAGCTCTTTCAAGCACCGTTTCGGTCACATCAAGCGAAAACCCAACGTTCTTGACGCACGCACACGCCGTGAAAGTGTTCATTCTCATTCGCTCGTGCAGCAGCTTTTTGATGTCGATATCCGCCGCAGTAAGACCGCTGGTGAACAGCTTTGACTGTGCAAGCACAGAGCCGTTCTCCGCAATGATGTCATGTCCCGCAAAGACCATATCCTGCGTGGATTCGCCGATTCCTGCATCACAGTATGCATAAGCACAAGCCAGCGAACCCGACTTTGCGCCGACAATCATTCTGCGGTAATCAGCCTTGCCGATGACCTCGTCGCTCGCCGACAGATTGAAGATGATGACCGCGCCCGACCTTGCGAGCCTTTCCGACGGCGAACTGCTCACCCACATATCTTCGCAGATCTCAATACCGAAAGTCAGCTCGGGCAGCTCGTCGCAGACGAAAACCGCGTCCTCAATGTGCACTGACAGCTCACTGTCGAGCCGCACATCACAGCACAGCTCGTCACTTCCCGCGCTGAAATGCCGAACCTCATAAAACTCGTTGTAATTCGGAATGTTCTTTTTCGCAACAGCGCCCACAGCCCTGCCCTTGTTGATGACCACCGCGCAGTTGTACAGCTTGCCGCCAGCGCTCAGCGGAGCGCCGACTATTGATACTATATCAAGACCTGCCGTTTCCCTGACTATCCTCGCAAGCTCCTTTTTCGCCGCTGTCAGAAGCGTGTCCTGCAAAAACAGGTCACCGCAGGTGTATCCCGTCACCGCAAGCTCGGGAAAGCACACTATCTTAACGCCGCTGCCGCACGCCTGCTTTGCCGTCTCGATTATCCTGTCCGCGTTGAAAACGCAGTCTGCGGCTTTCAGCTTGGACGTGGCACAAGCCACCTTTATAAATCCGTCCTTCATAAAACTGCCTCCAAAAAAATAAAAAGGCGCCGTAAAAACAGCACCTTTGCCAATCTGTATACAGTATATACCTTTATAAGCCGCTTGTCAAGCACAACTTGACAAAAGCTCTCGGTCGTGTTATGATACAAGCAAAGAGTAATATCAGAGCAATGGCGTTTCGTAACAGAAACGCCTTTTTTCGTGCAGTTTTGCTCATTGTGCTTTAGCATTGACGAAATTTCGGGCGGACTGTGCCAAAGCACAATCACGGACAAGTTATTTCTGACAGTTATCAATGATTAAGACTAATTTATCGCATTGTTTGAAATCATTTTGGACATATCTCACATAATTCTAATTGTGCGTTGACACTGTGCACAGGCATCTGCTATAATACGGACATAGAAACAACGAAGCAGGCAAAGGCGTCTTTAAAGTCTTTGCCTGCTTTTGTTTTTCGGGAAGGTGATATGAAATGCTTGAGACGACAGAAAACAGAAACGTAGAAATAATGCTTGACAATGTCGGCATGACATATGACGCAGCCGACGGCAAAAAGGTACAGGCTCTTACAAGCGTCACAATGGATATACACAAAGGCGAGTTCATATCACTGCTCGGTCCATCGGGCTGCGGAAAGACAACTCTGCTTCGCATAATTGCAGACCTGCTGCAGCCGACATCGGGCAAGGTGCTCATAGGCGGCGAAACTCCCAGAGAGGCAAGGCTCAAGCGCAGATACGGAATGGTTTTCCAGAGCGCGACGCTTTACGACTGGCGCACCGTTATAAAAAATATCGAACTTCCGCTTGAAATAACACACGAAAGCAAATCCGAACGCAGAGAGCGTGCAATAAAAATGCTTGACCTCGTTGGTCTTTCGGAATTCGCAAACCACTATCCGAGGCAGCTTTCAGGCGGTATGCAGCAGAGAGTCGGCATCGCAAGAGCGCTTGTGCTGCAGCCCGAGATACTCCTTATGGACGAGCCGTTCTCCGCACTCGACGAGTTCACAAGAGAAAAGCTGCACATAGACCTGCTGAAAATATGGCGCAAGACCAACAAGACAATTATTTTCGTTACGCATAACATCTCCGAATCCGTGTTCCTCTCCGATAAGGTGTGTGTGCTTTCACCGCACCCCGGCAGACTTTCGGCAGTCATCGACATCGACCTGCCACGCCCGAGGAGTATGGAGATAAGAGATACCCCCGAATTCACCGCTCTCGTTTCAAAGGTCAGAAACAGCTTTGAGGGCGTTTAGGAGCTGATCTGAATGAAGCTGGTCAGAAAGATCACTAATTCAAAACTATTCTTCACATTTATCTGGATAGCTGCACTGATAATCGTCTGGGAGATATTCGCTTATCAGGTCGAGCAGACAAAACGAACACCTGAAAATGTTCTTCCGCACCTCAGCGGCGTAGTCGATTCTATCACAAGCGACAAAAAGATAAACGGATCGCAGACCGCATTTCAGATGGTAATGGAAAACGCAGGCGCTACCCTTTCCCGTGCAGCGATAGGTTATGTGATAGGCATTGCACTGGGATTCATACTCGCATTGATAATGAGCCTTTCGGGTATCGTTGAAAAGGTAGTTTTCCCGTATCTTATGCTGATACAGATAATCCCGATCCTCGGAATGGCGCCGATAATCAACGCCATAACCAAGGACATCGCCGTCAGCCGAATCGTTATCGCAGCGATACTAACGTTCTATCCCGTGGCTGCAAACACGCTGGCAGGCTTCAAGGCAGTAAGGCGTGAATCCCACGAGCTGATGTACTCTTACTCGGCAAGCAAATTCCAGCTGTACACAAAAATGATGATACCGTCCTGTATCCCATATTTTTTCACAGGACTGAAGATCTCCGCACCAATGGCTATCACAGCATCTATCCTTGTTGATACGCTCCAAGGCGGTCTGGGACTTGGCTGTCTGCTTTCACAGTCGCTCAAAGGCGCAATGACAAGATACGTTTTCTGGGATATAGTATTTTTCAGCGCAATAATCGGCATACTCAGCTTCTATTTCATAGGCATCATCGAGAAGCTGCTGTGCCCGTATAAAAAGCTTGAACAGAAAGGACGATGAGCTATGTCTGCAAAAATGAACAGCAAACGCCGCAGCGCAGTTCAATCGGTGCTGCTGCCTGTGGCATTCGGCGGCGTGCTCATCACAGCGTGGCAGACAGGTCTGCTGCACAAGCTGCTCAACACAGATGAGTATGTTCTTCCTTATCCTACAAGGATACTCACCATCATCAGTGAGAACACCGATAAGATTATGGAAAACGTGTGGGCTTCGCTGGAGGTCGCATTGCTCGGACTTTTGTTCGGCTCAGTCATCGGCTATCTTATCGCAGTGTTCGCAGCATCATTCAGAAAGCTTGGCAGCGGCGGTCTGACCATCGTTTCGTCGTTTAACGCGATACCGATAGTTGCCCTTGCTCCCGTTATCATCAACTGGACAAAAGACGTAAGCCCGCAGGCTGATGTGAGAAGTATGGTCGCAAAAATAGTCATCGTCACCATAGTCTGTATGGCTTCAATGAGCGTCAATGCATACCGCGGGCTCACCGAACTCCCCGCATTCTCACAGGACCTTATGAAAACATATGGCGCCGGAAAGCTCACCGAGTTCAGAAAACTCAGGCTCCCCAACAGCATCCCGTATATCTTTACCGCACTGCGAGTAAGCGTGCCGGTAAGCATCATCAGCGCACTTGTAAGCGAATACTTTGCCGAGTATGTAATCGGTGTCGGCAGACAGATCAGAGAAAACATTCTTATCGCACAGTATTCGACAGCATGGGCATATATCCTTGTAGCCTGCGTGATAGGCATCGCAATGTATGCGATACTTATAGCAGCAGAGGCGATCGTTTTGAAAAAGCGCAGGTAACTGCACTTGAATATCAGCTCTATTTTTTAAGGAGGCATTTTTATGAGATTATCCAAAAAGGCTCTGGCAGTTCTTATCACTGCCGCAATGATCACATCAGCAATGAGTGCTTGTTCATCATCGTCTTCTTCCACTGATGCAAGCTCCACCGCAAGCAGTTCATCTGCATCAAGCTCATCATCTGCAGAAGGTGCAACTGCTGACGGTGACCGCATCATTGCCGCTGCAAAGGATGGCAAAGTCGGCAACTGGGGTCTTGGAAACGAATATGAGATCTTTGCACTGCTGACCAAGTACGGTCAGGAAAATAAATTCATTTCACAGGCATTTGATATGGACGGCTTCGATGACGGCTCCATCACCCTTGCATCAGCTATGACCTACAACGAGCTTGGTCTTGTCAAGAACAGCTACGAGGGCGGCTACGGCTACGGAGATAAGGTCGGCATCATCGACATGAACGACGAGGGCGTTGCAATGCTTGAGGACAACCTGTTCTGCACAAAGGAATCTGCACAAAAGAATCCTAACACCGTCAAGGCATTCATCGCAGCATCTATGAAGGGCTGGAAGTACGCCTGCGAAAACCCCGAGGAGGCAGCCAAGATCGTTTATGAAGCAGGCTCGTCAGTATCCTCTGACCACCAGGCATATATGGCTTCGGAAGTAAAGAAGCTGTGTGAAACAGACACCAAGGGCAACAAGGTAAGCGATTACGGCAAGATGGACGAAGCTGCAATGCAGCAGACACTTGACCTTGCTAAGAAGTATATCAAGCTCGACGACAGCGCCGCTGCCGACAAGCTCAAGAACCTGACTCTCGACGATATCCGCAACACTTCCTATTGGGAAGACGCAATGAAGGAAAGCTTTGACAAGCCCGAAAAGACTGATGTATCAATCCAGCTCAAGTGGCTGCCGCAGGCTCAGTTCATGGGTTACTTCGTAGCAAACGCAAAGGGCTATTACAAGGATGTTGGTCTTAATGTAAACATCGTTTCAGGCGGCGGAGACATCGGCGAAACAACTGCCGTAAACAACGGCACAGTAGATTTCGGAGTAACATGGGTATCAAACCTTATCTCCGCAAATGCAGGCGGTATGAATCTTCTCGAGATCTCACAGGTTTATCAGCGTTCAGGACTCGTGCTCGTTTACAAGAAGTAAGGAGAGGTCATTATGGATATGATAATCAAAAACGGAACTGTTGTTAACGGCTCCGCCACTTTCAAAGCTGATGTAGGCATATCGGGAGGCAAGATCGTCTGTATTGCCGACAGCATAGAACCAAACGACTGTCAGAGCATCGTTGACGCATCGGGAAAGCTTGTGCTTCCCGGTGCAATAGATGCACACACACATCTGGCAATGCCTTTCGGCGGAACAGTCTCCTCAGATGACTATTTCGCAGGCACCAGAGCAGCAGCCTGCGGCGGAACAACAATGGTGTTCGACTTTGCACTGCAGGATTTCGGCGAAAAGATGACCGACACTGTAAAAAGGCGTGATGCGCTCTGCGCACCCGATGCAGCAGTGGATTATTCGTTCCACGTTGCCGTAAAGGACGTAGACAACGGACTGCTCGACAGCATCGACGAATGTGTTGAATACGGCGTACCATCATTCAAGGTGTTCATGGTCTATGATTTCGGCGTAACAGACGGCGTGTTCTACCGTGTGCTGCAAAAAGCCAAGGAGGTCGGCGCACTCATCGGTGTCCACGCAGAAAACAATGAGCTTGTAAACACCCTCACAAAGCAGTATCTTTCCGAGGGCAAAACAAGCGCCTGGTATCATTATATGTCCCGTCCAGAGTTTGTCGAGGGCGAGGCTGATGAAAGAGCTATCCAGTGGGCAAAGGCAACGGGCGCACCGCTTTACATCGTGCATCTCGCCAACAAGCAGGGCGTTGAGGCTGTGACAAAGGCAAAGGACGAGGGCTATGAAATTTATGCTGAGACCTGCCCGCAGTACCTCGAATTCACAAGCGATGTCTACAAGCGTGAGGACGGACGCAACTTTGTCTGCTCTCCGCCGATGAAAGGTGCTGAAAGTCAGGCAGCTATCTGGGAAGCTATCAAGCGCGGCGACATCGACACTATCGCCACCGACCACTGCCCGTTCCAGTCGGCTGAAAAGGACTGGGGCATCAACGATTTCACGAAAATTCCAAACGGCTGCGCAGGCATCGAGAATATGTATCCTTATATGCTCTCGGCTGCCAACAGCGGTAAGATAACCTTTGAGCAGGCTGTAAAGCTGTGTTCGGAAAACCCAGCAAAGATCTTCGGCTGCAAGGACAAAGGCTCTGTTGCTATCGGAAAGGATGCAGACATCGTTATCTACGACCCCGATCTTGATTTCACCATAACAAACGATAAGATGCATTCCGACTGCGACCATACTATCTGGGAGGGCGTGAAGCTGCACGGCTATCCCGTCCAGACCTATTCAAGAGGCAGGCTCGTTTACGACAAAGGCGAATTCCTCGGCGAAAGAGGCTGGGGCAAATTCGTAAAATGCAGCCTTAAATAAGATGATACTTTTTGCCATAATACACCAAGGATTTTATTCATCGTTCCCCGCTTATTTGCGGGGAATGATAATAAATTCCCCGAACCACCCGACAATACGGTAGGTGAAGATATGCTTAAACTAACAGAAGAATCCGCACGCTGTATGCTGTGCGAAAAGGGAAAATGCACTGCCGCTTGCCCGAATGGATTTGATCCATCAAGAGCGGTCAGAGCAATAAGATTTGAAAACGAAAACAACGCAGGCAGCTTCGTCGATGCTGACGTTTGTGCAAAGTGCGAGGGCTTTTGCGAAAAAGCGTGCATACATTACGACCGTCCGATAAGGATAAAGCAAATGTTCGCACAGCTCCCGCCGCAGACTTTGCTCTGCGAAGAGCCTGATCTGTCAATAGATTTCTGCGGAGTCCACTGTGAAAATCCGTTCTTCCTGTCCTCGTCAATAGTTGCAGGCGACTACGATATGTGCGCCCGTGCGTTTGAAGCAGGCTGGGCAGGAGCAGTGTTCAAGACCATAGGCTTTCTGATACCCGACGAGGTCTCTCCCCGTTTCAGTTCCATCGGAAAAGAAGGCACTCCGTTCATCGGCTTTAAAAACCTCGAACAGATCTCCGACCACGAGACAGCTTACAATCTCGATGTTTTGAGGAGACTGAAAACCAACTATCCCAGCAAGATAATCGTTGCCTCTATCATGGGTCAGAGCGACGAGGAGTGGATAAAGCTCTCAAAGCTCGTGACCGAGGCAGGTGCGGATATGATAGAATGTAATTTCAGCTGTCCGCATATGAGCGGCAACGGTCTGGGTTCAGATGTGGGACAGGACCCCGTGCTTGTCAAGCGCTATACCAAGCTCGTCAAAAGCGTCACACATCTTCCCGTCCTTGCAAAAATGACTCCGAACATCGGCAATATGGAGCCGCCTGCGATAGCAGCAGCTCAGGGCGGTGCAGACGGCATTGCTGCCATTAACACAATAAAATGTATCCTCGGCATCGACACCGAAACGCTTGTAAGCAGCCCGTCGATAAACGGCAAATGCTCCGTTTCAGGCTACTCGGGCAAAGCAGTAAAGCCTATCGCACTGAGGTTCATCCACGACCTTGCAAAATGCGGTCACCTTTCAGATGTCGCTCTCAGCGGCATGGGCGGCATCGAGACATGGCATGATGCACTTGAATTCATACTGCTGGGCTGCCGCAATGTTCAGGTCACTACCGCCGTTATGCAGTACGGATACCGCATCATCGACGACCTGACTCTCGGCTTGAAAACATATATGTCGCAGCACGGCGTAAAAACCGTTTCAGAGCTTGTGGGCACAGCCCTTGCACAGTTGGTCCCTGCGGATAAGCTCGACCGTTCAACTCTTGTGTATCCCGCATTTGATGTTTCCAGGTGCATAGGCTGCGCAAGATGCTTCATCTCCTGCTCCGATGCAGGTCATCAGGCAATAACGATTACAGACGGCAAAGCAAGACTTGCCGCAGCAAAATGCGTCGGCTGTCATCTGTGTATGCTTGTCTGTCCGACAGATGCGATAAGCAATAAAAATAAGCGTATAACAAAGCCCGGAAGGAGCTGAGGCTTATGGCAATTTCACTTTCACAGCTTTGCGAAAATGCGGAAAAGAGCTATTCAATGAGGCTTGTGGCAGGCGCTGGCGGTATGGAAAACACTGTCCGCTGGGTGCATATAGTTGAGGACAGCGAAGTCCCCGATTTCCTGCACGGCAACGAGCTTATCTTCACAACGGGGATAGCCCACGTCGGCATCGAATGGCTCAAGGATTTTGTAATAAGCCTTAAAGCCAAAGGCGCTGTCGGACTTGTGGTGAATATCGGACCGCATATTTCGTCAGTTCCGCCCGCGGTCATCGTCTTTTGCGAGCAGAACGACTTCCCGCTTTTAACTATCCCCTGGACAACTCGGATAGTCGATATTTCCTACGAGTTCTGCCGCAGGATAATAGGCAACGAAAACCGTGAAGGCTCGATAGCTGATGCTTTCAGAGCCTTGATAAAGGACTCGTCCTCGCTGAAAACCTACCGTGAGCTGCTTACCCGTTCAGCATTCGGCGAAAAAAGCAACTATACTATCATTTCGATAAGCGTGACCTCAAACGGCACGAACATAACGCGCTCCGCGCTTCAGTCTATGGATATGCGCATCTGGCGAATGATAAAGCATTCCAATTTCCATTCGTCGCTGTTTATGCACAACGGCTCAATTATCGCAGTCAGGCAGAATTGCACCGACGAGGAGATAATTCAGTTCTGCACTGAGTTTGAAAAGGTTTCAGGCGGCAGCGACCGATCAGTTCACATTGGCATCTCCTATACAGTCAAAGGACTGAGCGAGGTCAGCGAGGCATTTTTACAGGCAGATGCAGCAATGCTGATGTCTATGCTCAACAACAAAACGCTCACACATTACAAAGAGCTTGGAATTATGAAACTTGTCTTTGCGGTAAAGAACAAGAATGTTCTGCGGGAATTCGTCCGCGAAAACCTCGGCACGCTGCACAGGTTCGATATCGAGCGAAACGCCGATTACTGCGATACGCTCAGACTTTATCTTACCCACAGCGGCAGTGTGAACGAGGTCGCAGAGACAACAGGTGTCCACCGCAACACCATCAATATCAAAATGCGTGCTATAAAAGAAATAATCGGCAGCGAGCTGGACGACAGCGACAAAAGCTCGCTTATCCTTGCATTTCTGATAGAAGATGTACTTAATCTTTACGATAAGAGGAGTGAAAACAAATGAGTTTTGAAAACATTTGCGAGAAGATCAAATATGAACACTGCACCTATAACCTGCAGTCCTGGTCAAAGCAGAAGGGTCTTGACCCGATCCCCATTGAAAAAGCCGATGGTATCTATATGTGGGATTTCAACGGCAACCGCTATACCGATATGTCATCGCAGCTGGTCAACCTCAATGTCGGTCACGGCAACCGTGACATCATTGATGCGATAAAAGCACAGGCTGAAAAATACTGCTATCTGTCACCCGGCTACGGCAGCGAGCCAAGAGGTGAGCTTGCAAAAATGATTATCGAACTGATGCCAGATAATATGGGCAAGGTCTTTTTCACAAACGGCGGTGCAGATGCCAACGAGAACGCAGTAAAGATCGCCCGTATGTTCACAGGTCGCCAGAAGGTGATGTCCCGCTACCGCAGCTATCACGGCTCGACTTTCGGTGCAGGTACTCTCACAGGCGAGCCGAGAAGACAGCCTCTTGAACCTGGTGTCCCGGGATTTGTAAAGTTCTTTGACCCTTACTTCTACCGTGACGCTTTGCCGTTCAAAACCGAGGAAGAAGCTTCCGCTTATTATGTCAGAAAGCTGCGTGAGCAGGTCATCTACGAGGGAGCGGACACTATCGCCGCAATAGTCATGGAGACCATAACAGGCTCAAACGGCGTCATTATCCCGCCCAAAGGCTACCTGCCCGGTGTGCGCGCGATTTGCGACGAATTCGGTATCATGATGATATGCGACGAGGTAATGGCTGGTTTCGGACGCACAGGCAAGATGTTCGCATTCGAGAATTTTGATGTCAAGCCTGACATCGTAAGCTTTGCTAAGGGCGTGACCTGCGGTTATGTCCAGCTCGGCGGAGTTGTCGTAAGCAAGAAGATCGCAGAATACTTTGACGAGCATATGCTTTCCTGCGGACTCACTTACAGCGGTCACCCTCTGGCGTGTGCAGCAGGTGTTGCCTGCCTCAATTTCTACAAAAAAGTCGATATTCTCAAAAACGTTCAGGCTGCAGGAGACGAGCTGGGCAAATGCCTTGAACAGCTCAAAGCCAAGCATAAGAGCGTCGGCGATGTTCGTTATATCGGTCTGTTTTCCGCTGTGGAGCTTGTTAAGAACTGTGATACCCGTGAGCCGCTGGTGCCCTACGGCAAAGACCCCGAAGGCATCATGGGCAAGCTCATCGGCGCACTGAAAAAGAAAGGCTTTATGACATATTCCCACGAGAATATGATCCTTATTTCTCCGCCGCTCATCATCACACCTGAGCAGGTGCGTGAGGAAATGGACAAGCTTGACGAAGTGCTCGCCCAAGCCGATAAGCTCGCAGATCAATAGAGAGGAAGTGATTGGGTATGTCGGGAAATCACTATACTGACGCCGTACAATGCAAGTTGTCAGACCACATAACCCCCGATGTTTTCAGAACTGTTCTGTACGAGCAGTATAAAATGCCCGGCGGAGGCGTATCAGAAATACCCGTCGAAATAACGCTGAAAAAAGAAAACGCAAAAAAGCTCTGCTTCAAAGCGCCAAGCGACGGTCTGCTTTACGGCTTTGCCCGCATCAGACCGAAAGTCAATGAGCTTTTCGGAGCGCAGAAAGCAAAGCTTTTCATCAACGATTGGGACGATAAATTCGTAATGGTATACGAGCTTGATGAAAAAACCGAAAAAGCATTTTTCATCACAATAGACGAGGTGCTTGACCTGCTTGCAAAATGCAGGAGAGTTCCCGAGCAGAAAAAGTCATCTCACCAATAATATCCAGAAAGGACGATAGTTATGTATGAATGCAGCAAAAAAAGAATGGAAGATAAGATCACCACATTTTCAAAATTCGGAGATGCAGGTCACGGCGGAATAACAAGATATTCGCTCTCACCTGAAGCGATAATGGCAAGAAACGAGTTCATCAAGCGCATGAAAGCTATCGGCGCATCTATCGAGATAGATGATGTTGCAAATATCTATGCAACTATCCAAGGCTCTGACCCAGACGCCAAGCGTATCGTAATGGCGTCCCACTGTGACTCTGTAAAAAACGGCGGAAACTATGACGGTATCCTCGGCGTAATGAGCGCTATGGAAGTCCTTGAATCTGTCGTTGAACAGAACATCCCGCACAAGCACCCCCTGACCGCTATGATCTGGACAAACGAGGAAGGCTCGCTCTATCCGCCCGCTATGATGTGTTCAGGCATCGTTTGCTACGACTGGCTGCCCGAGGATATCCGCAGCAAGTTCAGATATGAAGATATGATGCAGTCAAAGAGCATTCTCGACAGCACCAAGACCTTTGGCGAGGCGCTGGGAAATTCGGGCTTCAAGGGCGATAAGAAATTCAGACTCAACCCCGAAAACTATCAGTATATGTTTGAAACGCATATCGAGCAAGGACCTATCCTTGAAGATGCGGGCAACGATGTCGGAGTCGTTGACTGCGTGCTGGGTATGTTCAACTACCGCCTGAAATTCACAGGTCAGACCACCCACGCAGGCACATTCCCGATGCCAAAGCGAAAGGACGCCTTTTTTGCCGCATCGCAGGCTATCTGCTACCTCCACGAGGAAATTGACAAGCTCGGTTACAGCGACCTTGTCTACACCACAGGAGAAGTGGTATGTCACCCCTGCGTTCACACCTGCGTGCCCGATTATTTTGACTTTTCTTTCGATGCAAGACACGAAAAGCCAGAGGTGCTTGAAAAGGTGCTTGCTATCGTTAAAAGCTGTGCCGATAAGGAGTGGACGGGCTGCACCTGCACAGTAGAAAAAGCGTGGAACAGAGACACTGTCTACTGGGATAAAAAGCTCGTTGGCTATGTTAAGCAGTCCGCCGAGGAATGCGGCATCTCGCACCAGTATATCCACTCGGGCGCAGGACACGACGCACAGTTCGCATCGTATATGCTCCCGACAACAATGATTTTTGTACAGTCCAAAGACGGTCTTTCTCATTGCGAGCCTGAGTTCTCGTCTGTAAAGCACTGCACCGAGGGCGCAACAGTAATGCTCAACGCCGTGCTCAAGGCTGACAACGATTGAGGATATACAGCTATGGGCAGAGAATTTATCCTACCTCCTAGGATTATTACAGGGGAAAACAGTCTGGCTCTGGCTGAAAAAGAATTTCTCGCTCTGGGGCAAAGAGCGCTCATCGTCACAGGTCCCAATGTAAAAAAGCTCGGCTGCTTTAAAAAGCTGACAGAGCTTTTATCAAAGATAGGCATATCATACAGGATCTATTCCGATGTTACAGGTGAGCCTGACGACATTATAGTCAACAACGGGCTGATAAAATACAGGCTCGAAAAATGCGACCACCTTATCGCAGTCGGCGGCGGAAGCCCCATGGATACTATGAAAGCAATAGCCGCACTTGCCGTCAACAGCGGCAGGATATCCGACTATATGGGCAAAACTATCGAGGGCAGAACGCCTCCGATGGCCGCTGTCCCGACCACCGCAGGCACAGGCTCCGAAGCAACGAAATTCACCGTTATAACCGACAGCGAGACCAGCGTGAAAATGCTGCTCAAAGGCAACTGCCTTATACCTTCGCTTGCCATAATCGACCCCGAGTTTTCAATGTCATCTCCCAAAAGCGTGACCGCCTCAACAGGACTTGACGCACTCACCCACGCTGTCGAATCCTATACCTCCCGCCTTTCACAGCCGCTGAGCGACCTGTTTGCAATGTCCGCTGTAAAGCGTATCATAAAGTATCTGCCGACAGCCTACACAGACGGAAACGATGCCGAAGCAAGAACGCAGATGTCTATCGCTGCATTCGAGGCAGGCGTTGCCATAAACAACGCATCTGTCACCATCGTCCACGGAATGAGCCGACCCATAGGCGCTTTGTTCCACGTTCCTCACGGGCTGTCAAACGCAATGCTGCTCGAAAAATGTATGAGCTTTGCACTCGACGGAGCGTACGAGCGTTTTGCCGACCTCGGACGAGCCGTTGGCGCCGCAGAAAAACAGGACAGCGATAAAACCGCTGCTGAAAAGTTTCTCGCAAAGCTCGGAGAAATTTGCAGAATATGCGAAGTCCCGTCACTTGAAAAGTACGGCATAGATAAGACTGAGTTTATTTCTCAGATCGATAAAATGGCAGATGACGCCCTTGCAAGCGGAAGTCCTGCCAATACGATCAAACCTGTCACCAAAGACAACATCATCGGTATCTACCGATCGTTGTGGGACTAAACAGGGTAATGCTTCTGAAAATTATACTATCATTTCTCCTTCCAAAAGGCTGCGTTCCCAATATGGGGCGCAGTCTTTTTTGCAGCGCAAAGCGTAAATCAAGCTGTTACAGCCTGTCCGAACCTCTCAGAGAATAATCCTCACTGTAACTGCTGCGGTACTGTAACGGCGTGAGTTCAGTGATCTTCCGAAACGCCGCAGCGAATGCGCTCTGTGACAAAAACACAATAGATTTGAAAGAAACCGCTACCGAAAAAAATATAATAACACCATTACAAAACGAACTGGTAAAAACAAAAAAACGTCCGACACAAGGCATTCAGCCTTATCCGTGCCGGACATCTTTATTTCCATTCCTATTGACCCCGTTTGAATGGGTATCCCGTTTTCAGCTTTCCTGACTGTATTCCATAGAAACAGCCCACAGCAAAGTTTCATTCAGGCTTCTTTCCTTCAGCCATTGAAGTCCTTCTTCATTTTCTCGACTGCCTCGATAACGCAGTCGCACCATTTGTCAAATCCCTCGTCGTCATGCTGACATTCAAGGTGTGAGTTCACATACTCCACCGTGCTTTTTATTCCCTCTCGTGCGCTGACTTCCGCCCTGAACGAAGGCACCAGCTTCTTTACCTTTGAATTGTCGAACACCACCGAGCAAGCCTTGTCACCGATAAGGCTTCCCGTAAAGTCGTAGTCCCTGCCGAGCGCCGCCAGCGTTTCCGACGAGACATGATACGGTTTCAGCTGCACGCCGAGAGCATCAGCGATGTAAGAGTATATCTCGTTCCAGCTCACGCTCTCATCTGTCGTGATGTGAAACGCCTCGCCTATTGCGTCAGGGTTTCCGATCAGTCCGACATATGCTTTTGCAAAATCACTGTTATGTGTTATCGTCCACAGCGATGTACCGTCTCCGTGAATTATCACAGGCTTACCTTCTTTGATGCGTTTCACAACCTGCCAGCTCCCGTTTTTGCCGTGAACTCCAAGCGGTACGCTGCGCTCGTCATAAGTGTGACTCGGACGCACTACCGTTATCGGAAAACCGTGATCACGGTAAAGCCCGAAAAGGTATTCCTCGCAGGCTTTCTTGTTGCGTGAATATTCCCAGTACGGATTTTCCAGAGGTGTTTCCTCGGTTATCGTGTAGCCCTGCATTGGCTTCCTGTAAGCCGATGCGGAACTTATGTAAATGAACTGCTTCGTCTTTCCAGCGAACAGCCTAAAGTCTCGTTCCAGCTGCTCAGGAACAAATCCGATAAACTCACCGACGCAGTCGAACTCCATTCCCTCCAGTTTTTGCTCAGCGTCCTTTTCATCACTTATATCGCAGTTTATTATCTTTACGTTTTCGGGAAGACCCTCGTTTCTGCTGCCTCGGTTAAGCAGCCACAGCTCATCACCGCGCTGTGCGAGAAGACGGGTTATCGCCATGCTGATAGTTCCGGTACCGCCAATGAAAAGTATTTTCATAAGTCCTCCTTACAGTTCAGCGTGCGCCGCTATTGTGTATATCTCGGTAATGTCGTGTGCGTCCAGCTGCATGAATCCGCCTGTTTTTCCGTCTCCAATGCCGAATTTCTCAACAAGCACGGGTATGTCCTCTTCCTTTGCTCCAAGCTCAGCAAAATTGATCGGCATACCGATGCTCCTGAGGAACACACGGAATTTGTGTATGCCTTCAAGTGCAGTCGCTTCAGGGTCTTCAAAATTCATCTGACAGCCGAAAACACGCGTTGCCATCTGGCAGAAACGCATCACATTATGCTTGTGAACATACTCCATCCAGGCAGGCATGATAACCGCAAGTCCAGCACCGTGAGCAACATCGTACAGTCCCGAAAGCTCATGCTCTATTCCGTGGCTGTTCCAGTCCTGCTGGCGTCCTACGCCGCAGATATTTGTATGAGCGACTGTTCCCGCCCACATGATGTTCGCACGGGCTTCATAGTTGTCAGGGTCAGCGATAACTCGCGGCGTTTCTTTTATCATCGTCAGCAGCACCGCTTCACAAAGACGGTCAGTTATCTCGACCTCAGTGGTGTTTGTGAAATAGCGCTCAAAAACGTGCGCCATGATGTCGGTCGCTCCGCACGCAGTCTGATATGCAGGAAGCGTCTGTGTGAGTGCAGGATCCATTATCGAGAATTTCGGTCTCAGCAGATCAGAACCCGTGCCTCTCTTGAGCATTCCGTCCTGTTTTGTTATGACCGAGTCTCCCGAACCCTCGCTGCCTGCCGCTGCGATAGTAAGCACCGTAGCCACAGGCAAAGCCTTCTCGACAGCCTTTCCGCTGTACATATCCCAGAAGTCTCCGCTGTAAGGAACGCCTATTGCGATCGCCTTAGACGAGTCTATTACCGAGCCGCCGCCGACTGCAAGAATGAAGTCAACACCTTCGCTTCTGCACATCTCAATTCCCTCATATACCAGCGTGTCACGTGGATTGGGCATTACGCCGCCAAGCTCGCAGTATTGTACGCCTGCATCATCGAGAGACTTTTTGACTGTGCCGATAAGTCCTGACTTCACTGCCGAACCGCCGCCGTAGTGGATCAGCACCTTGCTGCCGCCGTACTTCTTCACATAATGACCGGCTTGGGCTGCACGGCCTTTTCCGAATACGAATTCTGTCGGGCTGTAGAAATTGAAGTTTTCCATAAAGATGTTCCTCCTGTCTTGTTTTTGAGTCTGCCTGAACGGCATAAGATTTTCTGTCCATAACATTGCCTTGATCTGCGGCTGTGCAGATCCGTTCCTTATCGTTTCAATATTTGACAAAATACAAATAACGATCTTATCTTATTATATCATTTATCAGCATTACTTTCTATCAAATCTATTGTCTATTCGTCAAAACTATGGCATCTGATGAATATACCCAGTCATATACAAAGTGATCGGGATATATTGATGGCATCGTCCAGGATGAACACACGGTGAACAGATCAGGCGGTCAAAAGACAGTCAAGCAGCCAGGGCATAGTACCGGAAAGAAGTCAACCACCTGTCGAGCTTCTTTCTCTTTGTTGAGGCGTGAAAGGCAGGATAAAACTACCTCCCGCTTATACCTTTCAGCAATTCCATTATCTCACGGTTATAGGGATCTGCATTCAACAGTTTTTCCGGAACGATCGGATCACCTTCAGAACCGTTTTTGTAGTATCTGATAATATCGTTGATCAGCGTTTCGGAATCGCATTTCAGAATGTCCGTGATCTGCTTTGTAAGCTCCGACTCGTTTTCGGGCGGAAGGAACAGAGGTGCATCCGAGTGCAGAAGATTCGGATATTCTTCCTCGATCAGCATAAGTGTATCAAAATCCCTTTTGGATATTTCAGGGTCGTCGTGAATAAGATAGACACAGCCTGTTTCTGTTTCAAGATCGATCGTCTCACGGATGCTGTCGGTTTTCCCGGCGTTCTCCACCCACCCGGAATAATAACTTTTCATATTTAGAAGAATCGGGATTATGCCCGACGAAGAAATAGTTCTGTCGCTGTCGGAATAAAAATCCTTTACATATCCTTTTATCAGCGGGCGGTACGGCTTTTTCAGAAATTCTTTATGATGCTCGGTATCAAGCATACAATCAAGTGCTATATCCGTTTCGTGATATCCGAACACTTTATCGAGAAATCCCGCAGGAGCGCTTCCTCCCATCACACGGCAGTTTGCCTCGATAAGCACAGGACCTTTTTCATCGATCATATACTCTCCGTGAACAGGTCCGTCGGTGATGCCGAGAGCCTTGACCGCACGAAAAGCGTATTCAACAAGCTCCGTTTCCTTTCTGCCGAGTTCCGTGACCGATTCCAGTCCCCTGTAAATGATCGACCCCGAAGGCATCTGTTTTTTATGATAGCGGAACACGGATGTCAACGCAGGTATACCCTTTCGGCTGATCGTGTTCACGATATACTCTTCGCCGAAAATACGCTCCTGTACCAACAGCCGATTTTCCGATTCACCGAACATATTCTCAGCGGACTGTTCCTGCCTGAATAGACATCTTGCTTTCGTATCTGATAACGAATATAGTATTCAAAAAGAGATTCCATATTTATTGCATATGGCAGTATCTTGTACTCATTAACATCATTATACGATGCTGACAAACGACCTTTTTCACAAATTAGTTTTGCAAGCTGGATTGGTTTCTTATAATACGAATACAATCCATTGACTTTAATACTTACAAATTGATTTCGGCTCAATGTAACAGTTCTCGCATTATTAAGCGCTTTCATACAGTATCTAATACTCTTTCGAATAGCGGGAAGTTTCCTGCGGGAATGGATGGCAAACCCTCTTTCTGCAGATGTTTATTTATATTCAGCGAATATATTTTATCCTTGTCTGTCGTGTTATGATCTATACCACGGATATTGTACAACATTACCCATGTGTACAGCGGCTCTTGGTTTTCCTTTTCGCTTATGAAGATAAGAGGAATATTGTGTTCACTGATCTTTTTATCATCATCTGATGCGTAATAGTTGGATTCCGCATTTTCAAGTTGTTTAAGTACAGAACCCTGTCTGTAGCCATATATGCTTCTGCCGGAGGATTTATCTTTTGCCGTTACTCCGACTATCGTATATTTACCCTTATCAAGTTCTATGGTATCACCGACACCGCCAAAAAATCCGAGCTTATCAAGCACGCCGCGGTCGATCATTATTTCGCCTTTTTCCCTTGGCATATGACCTGCCTCCAATGGAATATGCGACAAATTGTGAGGATCATCGAGGATTCCGTACTCGAACTTCATATTGCCGATACCCATTGTACCCATTACGTCCATTTTTCCTGTGACAGTGTCATCGCCTGTAAACGCAGCTATGAGGTCCTGTCTGTCAGCCGTGGTCATAAATTCAAAGTGACCAATGGTGTCGTACATTAATTCGATCTTGCGGTTGAATGTCTGGCGGAGCATAAGCAGCGCACAGCAAACAACAGCACACAGCAGCACTCCCGAAAAAAGCAGCGCGGCAAGGCATTTTCGGTCAAGTGCGGTTTTCTTATTGTAGTCCATACACTTGTGATAGGCAATGCAGTAAAGCCAGCCAACGAAGGATTCGCTTGAATGCAGTTCATTTATATGCTCCATTGCCGAGCAAAAGGTCTCGGCGGTGATATCCTCGGCTGCATCGGGTGCGCTGACATTTTGCTTTACAAAGTAATAGAGCTTTGGGTAAAACTCCTTATACAGCTTTTCAAACGCCGTTTTATTACCCTGTCTCGCTTTTTCTGCAAGCTTGGTAATCTCATTTTTGTTCATCATTTTGTGTCTCCTCGTTTTTTGAAAATACCCGTTCGTAAATGCGCGCCTCACGTTCAGCGTCGCCCGAATCGGTGTCAAGCTGTGTCAGAAGCCAGACTATGAAGCTGTCCAGATCTATTTGCATAGCATACCCCTTTCATCAGAACTATCTGAATACATAGACTGAAAACGGGCGCTATGATTAGTGGTTTGCGGGCATTTTCTGCATAATGCACAAACAGATATCACTCCATTTGTGCAGGATAGACATTGTGTATTCTCGATTGTCGGTATATCAAGTATAGCACATTCGCAGCACAGCTGCAACGGCAGACGGAAACTGTCGGAGTGAAAAAACGTTATTTGTTTTGCCGATTGCGTATATCTGTTGACAAACGTGAAATAATGTGATACAATTATATGAACGAAGATTTAACGTTTTTGTACAATGAGCCTCACAGTGATAAGAAAACCACGGTAGCAACGATATTTAAAAGGAGTTGGAACTATGGGTAAAAAAGCATTGGCACTGCTTATCGCTATGCTGACGGTCGGTCAGAGCTTTGCGATATCTTGCAGTGCGGCATTTGACCGTGCGCAGCAGACGGATACCTCGCAAAGCGCTGCATCAGACGGCACGGGAACATTTGAGCTGCGCATAACGCAGGACGAGCTGCAGCACGCTGCGCAAAACACATCTCTGCGATCTGTTAAGCAGCCTGCGATCAACGCGCCAAAGGTGGATACAAAGGAGCTGACAAAGGGCTACAGCGTGGATTCGCAGAAGTTTGATCTGCGTAATGTGAACGGCAAAAGCTACTCAACACCTGTACGCTCGCAGGCACCATTCGGCACCTGCTGGAGCTTTGCGACTATTGCAGCTATCGAATCGAGCATACTCGGTGCAGGGCTCAACGGTGCAGACGGAAAGCCTGCAACAGCGGAAACACTCGATCTTTCGGAAAAGCAGCTGGCGTGGTTCTCCGCAAGGGCGCTCAATGACCCCAGCAGCCCGCAGAACGGCGAGGGACAGTTCGTACCTGACTTTATGAACTACACTGAAAGCCTTACTGAGTTTATGAACAGAGGCGGAAACGCAATGTTCTCGACCTGCGCTCTTGCTCAGGGCATCGGACCGAGCCACGAGAGCAGCAACAAGTTCTTTGAGTATCACGGCAAGGAGGCTACGGTCGTTTCAAGGTGGATGGACGGCTCGCTGCAAAAGTATTCGTACAGCGAGGCTGACGACTGGACGATACCTGATGAGTACCGCTTTGAAAGCGATTACTCGATCAAAGAGACACATACTCTTCCCGAGACACATTATATTGACGAGAACGGATACTATACTTATAAAGAGGAGGGCACAAAGGCTATCAAGCAGGAGCTGCTGAACCTTCGCGCTGTTCAGATATCCTTCCTGGCAGATTCATCAATGCCCGGCGATAACTCGGACGGACGGTACATAAGCGATAACTGGGCGCACTACACATATATCCCGACACTTACCAACCACGCCGTGACCATAGTAGGCTGGGACGACAATTATCCCAAGGAGAACTTTATTGAGGGAACTATGGAAATGAAAATGCGAGACGGCAAGGATGTTGTTATCAACAAGCAGCCGCCTGCAAACGGTGCGTGGCTGGTGAAAAACAGCTGGGGAAGCGGCGCAAATTCATTCCCCGACAAGGGCGGAGCTTCGTGGGGCGTTGAGGAAAACGGCGTTCACACGGGATATTTCTGGCTCTCGTATTACGATAAGTCAATGTCATCACCCGTAAGCTATGTTGTTGAGCAAAGCAATGAGGAAGTCAACGGTATAGACCAGCACGACTATATGCCTACTGCCCTGCCGACAGCGGCTAAATTCGATGACGAGGTAAAGATGGCAAACAAGTTTGTGGTAGCGCATGATGAGGTGCTCAAACAGGTATCTTGCTTTACGGTCTACCCCAACACAGAGGTGACTTACGATGTGTATCTGCTTGATGAGTCATCAGACAAGCCGACAGACGGCATCAAGGTCGCTGAAAAGAATATAAAGTATGAGTACAGCGGATTCCACAAGGAAGACCTGAAGGATTTTGATATTTATTTTGACGTCAGCGGAAACGGCTCGAATGATTTTATGCTGACAAAGTATCAGGGCTACTCTATCGTTGTTACACAAAAGACCGAGGACGGAAAGTATGTTATGAATCTGCCGAGCGAAAACAACTCCGAACAGGGACAGACATCGTTCAAGGGTATCATCAACATGGGTGAGAGCTATCTTCTCAAGGATGGTGAATGGAGAGATTACAAAGACCTGGACGAGCTTCAGAAGGAGGAGTACTCTAAAAATGTTCTCGGCGGCGAGGACAATCTGAGTACGGTGAATTTTGATAATTTCCCGATAAAGGGCTATGTTCAGAGACTTGGCACCGACACGATATTTGAGCTTAAAAACAACAGGGTGCTTTATGCAGGCACAGAATCGCACAACAGCACGACTCTCAGATTCCTGCTGCACACTGCTATGGACAGGATACCAAAGATCACACAAGAAAATGTGAAGTGGGGTATTCTCCCGTGCGGTGAGGACGAGGTCTACCACGAGGGCGAGGCAGGTCCCGACCCGACGACCTATAAGATCACCTGCAAAGACGGTGTCTCCAAAAAATCAAGGATATACTTCACCGTTAAAGGCATAGGCACCTACTCAGAGACGGCACTTGTAACAAAGGCAAGCTTTAACGATATTGTTTTCCCGTTTGACGGAAAGACGGATATAAGAGTCTTCCCTTACACGGGCGAGGAGATAAAGCCGTGTACGGGTGTTTCGGGCGAAAGTATGCCTGAACCGCTTGTTGAGGGCGAGGATTTTGAGCTTATTTACAGCGACAACATCAAGTGCGGTCTTGCATCTGTAACTGCAAAAGCAAAGGGCAACAAGGTCAGCATCAGCTATGAGCCGAGGGAAGCATTTGTTATAGTTCCCGCTAAACCCGAAATAAAGAGCGTTAAGGCTGACGGAACACGGTTGATCGTTGAGATCGGCGACCAGAGCGAGAGCTGCCCATCGGGCTACCGCATACAGTACCGTGTAAAGGGTGAAAAGGACTGGAAGGAATCCTTGACGACAGGTGCAGGTACGACGCTTATCGCTCACGGTGTACAGGGTGAAAAGACCTATGAGGTACAGGTAAGCGGCTACACGAAAGTACGCGATGACCAGGAATGGTATTTTGACCGTATGAACTACGGTGAGGCAAGTGATATTGCTGTTGTTGATACTGCAAAGATCGGTGAGATACTGCGCATAGCAGGCAGCAGCCGTTTTACTACCGCAGCAAAGATCTCGGCAGTCAGCTGCGCATCTGCGGAAACTGTCATACTTGCAAATGGTATGAATTATGCTGATGCACTTGCAGGTGTACCTCTTGCTTACAAGTTCAATGCTCCTATCCTTCTTACAGGAAACGGCGCTCTTAACAAGGATACATTTGACGAGATAAAAAGGCTCAAGGCAAAGAACGTGATAATACTCGGCGGCGAGGGTGCTGTCAGCAAGGAGGCAGAGGACGAGCTGAAAGGTGCAGGTCTTGCGGTTGAGAGGATCGCAGGAAGCTCACGTTTCTCGACTGCGGCAGCTATTGCTGAAAAGCTCGGCAGCGCACCGGAAGAGATCTTCTTTGTATACGGTCTTGATTACGCAGATGCGCTTTCAGTAAGCTCTGTGGCAGCTATCAGGAAGGCTCCTGTGATCTATCTGAACAAAGACGGTGAGATGAACGCTGAAACGGCGAAGTATCTTGAGTCGCTCAAAGAGCTTGAGTGCGTAAAGAATGCCTATGTTATCGGCGGCAGCGGTGTGATATCAGATGATATGATGCAAAAGGCAGCCACTGCGCTGGGCATTGAGCAGATAGACAGGATCAGCGGTGCAAACAGATATGAGACATGCGTGGCGGTAAACGAGAAGTTTGCTGATAATCTCACGGGGGATATGATCTGCGCGGCAACGGGCAAGGATTTCCCTGATGCTCTTGCAGGCGGCGTTTACGCGGCACTGAACAAGGCTCCGATGCTGCTTGTATCGGACAGTCTGAACCAGGCGCAGAAGCAATTCATAAAGGCTAAAAATGCAGGCAGCGTTACGGTATTCGGCGGCACAGGTGCGGTATCGGACGAAGCTGCAAAGCAGATAGCAGAGGCAAAGCAGCTTCTTGAAAACTAATGCGGTCAATGATAATAAACGGGACTTTGTTCCTTCGATGGTAATTTCTCTTTTCTGCTGATAAAATGTAATACGGAGAATACGCTATAGTTTAAAACAAAAGCAGCACCCGTACTTTGTGTACGAGTGCTGTTTTGAATTATCAAACACAGTATGATTTATTGCTATCTTATCAGATCCAGCAGAATGCTCCGCCGGGTGCGTAGTTCCATTCTTCTCCGCCTTTCCAGGCATTCCAGCCGCAGTCAAGGAGCTGATACTTCTGCTCAGTTGCTCCGACCTGGTCGATGTTGATGCCCATATAGAAAGTCTTTTCATAATAGACTTCTCTGAAGGCCCTGTCTGCATGGCCGTTACTTCCGTCGATAGCTTCGCTTGTAACGAGGTTTGCGTTCTGAGGAACTGATGAGGTGTTAATGCCAACGCTGTTAAGCAGTGAGCGGATAGTGATGCCCTTTTCCGAACAGTATTTAGCTATTGCTTTAACATCATCGAACTTTATTTTCATACCTTTGATGTTACCATTGTACCAGCTCTGAGTGATCTCGGAAATATCGTCCCTATATTGGCCGTTGCAGGAAGAATTATCGGTGTGATTCCTGAATCCGGCTGTGTCACTGACTTCATAACCGCTTCCGTTTGCGCTCTTGTTTACAAAGATCCTTCTTGACTGGCTGAAAGTAATATCGTACTTATCCTTGAAAAGATCTGAAGATGATCTCATATCGGCTATCTCTGAGTCGGAATAGTATACGGGAGTTACCTTGATAAATGTATTGGCACCTGTAATAACATAATAGTAATCTCTGTTGGGGTTGTATTTGTCAACATTATGAAGCACCTTGGTGTCAGCAGGGAGTATTCTTCCGCCGGTGCCGTTAAAGTACTTTACTGCCTTACCGTTAAAATAAACTATATTTCCGTTCTGGCTTGCGATATGTTCGCTTATGCTCT
>CAMZIK010000011.1 GCA_947307175.1 uncultured Clostridia bacterium | reverse complement strand
CATAGGTCTGTATGACGGAGAACAGTTCGGTATCTATGTTGGCAATGACAAAGTGGTCTATGCCTCAAAGGATAAAGGCTGCGTTGTCAAGGAGTCTGTATCAGAAGGTCACTGGACCAAGTGGTGCATCTATGATGATATAAGATATCCAAATGAGTTAGGAGGTCAATAAAATGAAAATGGTCTTGAACATAAGTCTGCCGCCTGAAAAGATTCAGGCGATCAATCTGTTCCTTGAACAGAAGAGTACGACCTTGCAGGCTGAACTGCAGAAGTATACCGAGCAGCTCTACACGAAGATAGTACCACAGCCTGTCAAGGATTATATTGATGCAAAATCAGGCAGCTCAAAGGCAGATAAAAAGTCTGCGGATAAGCCAAAGCCGTAGCTCGCACCAGTCGCGCCACAATGCGCCGTGTGCGATTTTCAGGCAGCGGGTCGGGAAAGGATACCACCCCACAGGGAGAGGGCTCTTTTTGAGCATTTCTCGCAGCGGTCGATAAATCTACGAACAGCGAGATGGGAGGGAAATCGGGTGTGGTTTTAGTTTGCAGGAAAAAGCTCGGCGTCTATGCCGCCGATGCGTTCACATCGGCGAGCAAAGCCCGCCGTGTTTGCGAAAGATATCGCTAATAGAGCAAAAGAGTCAAAAACGAGTAAAGGAGGAAATACAGGTGTCAAATGTGGCAAAGGGAAAAGATAAAAACGCAGTTGCAAAGGATAATGACGGTGTCAGAGCCTCAAAAGTGAGGTTCCCGGTTTATCTCTATCCGGAGACAATGAAATCAGTTGAAACTCTTTACAAGGGTGATAATTGTGCGACCAAAACTGAATTTATAGAGAAAGCAATTCGATTCTACTGTGGTTTTTTGTATCAGAACAAACCTGAACTGGTCGAGTATCTTGCTCCGCAGATAACGGAGATAACGGATGGAATAGTTCGTAATTCAGAATCAAGATTGTCACGGGCAATATTCAAATTAGCTGTGGAGATCGGTATGCAGTCACATGTCATTGCTGCATCAAATGATGTAGACTTGTCGACCTTGCATAAGCTAAGAGGTATGGTTATAGATGATATCCGCAGAACGAATGGTACACTAAACTTTGAAAAAGCAGCAAGATTTCAGAAGGAAGATGAATAGGATAGTGGTGGTGAGTATGTATGTCAAAGATGATTGTTGTAAGTAGATATTTGAAAAGCGGAAGCCAAAGAGCAAGAACCAAGAGAGGTAATTATACAAAATATATTGCAACCCGAGAGTCTGTTGAGAAAAGGGATGGTAATGATCCTGCTGCTATTCGAAAGGCAACCGGAGATCAGAAAAAGCTCCTCGGTGAGCTGCTTAAAGAGTTTCCGTATGCGAAAAAC
This sequence comes from uncultured Clostridia bacterium, assembly GCA_947307175.1. Taxonomy (GTDB): domain Bacteria; phylum Bacillota; class Clostridia; order Oscillospirales; family Ruminococcaceae; genus Hominimerdicola. The sequence continues at coordinate 42,914 of CAMZIK010000011.1, read as the reverse complement.
AGTCTTGAATATGAGGACTACATGGAAAAGCCAACGGTCGCAAATGCAAGTGAACTGATCTCATCAATCGTAGAAAAGTATGCAGATGTGATAGGTAACCGAAAGAACTTTGTAGGATACATGGCAAATAGACCTGGAGTTGAACAGCGTGGAGCTCATGGACTTTTTAACGGAAAAAATGAACCTATCGATTTGAATCAGGTCGCAAAAGAGGTATCTGAACATCCCGGATATGTATGGTCACATGTCGTTTCGTTACGCAGAGAGGATGCTATAAGGCTCGGCTATGACAACTCTGATTCTTGGAGAAATATGATAATGAAACACATAGATGACATAGCTAAGGCGAGCAAAATACCTCTTGCAAATCTGAAATGGTATGCAGCTTTTCATGACACTACTCACCATCCTCATATTCATTTGATTGTTTACTCTACAGATCCACGGCAAGGTTATCTTACGCAGACAGGTATTGAAAAAATCAAATCTGCCTTTGCCAATGATATCTTTGCTGACGAACTGAAAAGCATTTATCAAAAGCAGACGATGAGTCGTGATGAGCTCAAAACTCTTGCTGAAGATCAGATGAAAGACATAGCAGATGAGCTTAAAATGGACGAGCTGTACGATCCAGTCCTGCAGGATCTGATTCTAAAACTGAAAAAACAACTTGCTGAAAGTGAAGGCAAAAAGGTCTATGGGTATCTTAAAAAGCCTGTCAAACAGACAGTCGATGAGATATTCCTTGAGTTGTCAAAGAACGAACACATCAAAGATCTGTATGATAAGTGGTGTGAATTTGAGAAAGCAAAGTATAGGTTTTATACTGCCAAGGAAATTGAACTACCTTCTTTGACAGATAACAAGGCATTCAAACCAGTCAAGAATATGATCATACGGACTGTGCTAAATATTGACTTGCCAGAAGTGAGAGATGGTATTGTCAAGGAAAAAACAGAGCCGGAAGAAATCGAGGTTGAAAAATCGTCCGAAGCTGATATACCTGATGGATCAACTGATGATAGTTCGGATACGAATGATGGATGCCAGGAACAAAAACGGAAAGAGCAGGAGGCTCTCGCTAATACTGCGATGAGTCTCTTCCTCAATCTGTGTAGCATTATCCGGGATGATTATGCTCAACAGCAACATAAGATGCGACCTAAGGTAGACAAGAAACTGATGCGAGTGATTCGCAAGAAAGAAATTGCAATGGGTATGAAGTATGATGATATGGATATGAGAATGTAGGAACGAAAATTTGTTCGTTTTGCTGTACGGTTTTTGTTACCACAAAAGTATTCAGATGTGATATACTTTGAAAAAGTATATCTAAAGCTTGATAATGGTTATTAATTACTAAAAATATGTTAAAATTTCTTGACGAAATTAGTAAAATGTGATATAATCTAAATTGGTATAGTGTAAACTTTTATTATTAGGTGATGGTATTGGGCAAAAAGACTCTCGAACAGATAGCAAAAAACATGAAAGCTGTAAAAAACAAAGGTTCAAAGATTGAAGTTATGCTCATGAAGGAACTTTGGTCAAGAGGACTTAGGTACCGAAAGAATGTAAACTCAATATGTGGTAAACCCGATATTGTTTTTATAGGCAAGAAGATTGCGGTGTTCTGTGACAGTGAGTTTTGGCACGGATACAATTGGGAGAAAAGAAAACACGACTTTAAATCACATCAAGAGTTTTGGATACCAAAGATTGAGCGCAACATAGAGCGAGATCAAGAAGTTAATGCCGAGTTAAAAAAGCAGGGTTGGATAGTTTTGCGATTTTGGGGAAATGACATTAAGAAGCATCTCCTTGAATGTGCTGATAGAATTGAACAAGTGGTAAGAGGGGTTAATCAATAATGAGCAAAAAGTATAAGATGATAGATTTATGTGCCGGTATCGGTGGAATAAGAAGAGGCTACGAACTTGCGGGATCATTTGTGAATGTGCTTTCGGCTGAGAATGATAAGAATGCATGTCTTACATATCAGCAATTGTTCCCGAAAGATAAGGAAAGTCCGTATAACGATATTACTACACAGTCATTTAAGGAACAGGTGGCAGCTACGGAATATGATGTGCTGCTTGCCGGATTTCCTTGTCAGCCGTTCAGTCGTGCAGGCAAAGAAGAGGGCTTTGAAGACAAGGTAAGAGGCACTTTGTTTTTTGATATTGCTGAGATAATCGATAAAACCAAACCAAAGGCATTTATGCTTGAAAATGTCGATAACCTTATAACTCATCAAAAAGGACAGACATTTGCAACAATAATAGAAGTGCTGGTGAATGACCTTAACTATAAAGTTATAGGTGTTACCAAAGATGATGACGGGAATCTTGTATACAATCCGAGAAGCTTTGTAAGGAACTCGCGAAATTTCGGAGTTCCTCAGAACAGACCGAGAGTATATATCATGGGTTTCAGCAGAAAGCATTTCGGTGATGCTGTAGATGACCTGCCAAATGAACTGCCTACCGAGCGCAAGGAGAAGATTTACAAGGACCTTAACGATCTTCTTGAAATGAACGCAGACGATAAGTATTTCCTTTCATCGGGATATGTAGAGACGCTTGAGAGGCATAAGGCAAGACACGAAAGCAAGGGCAACGGCTTTGGATATAAGATCGTAAATCTTCCCGAGATCGAATCACCGGTATCAAATGCTATTCTTGCAACGGGTGGCTCGGGAAAAGAGAGAAACCTTGTTATTGATCCCAAAAAGGGTGTAGCCGGCAAGGTCTTAAAATCAAAACAGACACCTCTGAATGATAAAGGCATCCGTGCGATGACTCCAAGAGAGTGGGGCAAATTGCAAGGATTTATCAATTATGCTTTTATTGATAAGAAAACGGGAGAGGATAACTTTGCGTTTCCGGAATCAATGGCGGACGGACCGAAATACAAACAGTTTGGAAATGCCGTGACTATTCCGGCTGTTGAGGAAATGGCTAAGTTTATGAAAAAGTGCTTGAAAAAGATTGATAAGGAGTAAGTATAATGACCGGCAATATTGGCGAGTGGAGCGAACTTTACACAATGTTTAAGCTGCTGGCAGACGGAAAACTGTATGCTGCCGATGCCGACACAAATAAGATACCCGATATTTACTATGATGTATTGAAGATCATAAGGGGAACGGGAGATAATAAACTTGAATACAGGCGCAACGGCGAGGTAAAAGTCGTTAATGCAACAACAGGTGAAACACTGTGTGCTATTCCCATAAGCAGTTTCGTTGAACAGACGGACAATCTTTTGCAGGGCATTAAGTTCAAAAAGAACGAAAAGACCAAGGGTGCATTTGAACTACCGGACTCATGGAATTTTGCTCAGTCAATAAAATGCGAAACGCTGAAAGCTAAGGCTCTAGATAAAGCGGATATAGTTCTTATGGTTCATGATATTATGTGCGGCAGAGATGATACATTCGGGTTCAGTATAAAGTCACAGCTCGGCAGTCCGTCAACACTGTTTAATGCTTCGGGAACTACCAATTTCACTTATAAGCTGAAAGGTCATAAGCTGTCCAATGATGAAATAGCAACCTTTAATGGATTTAAGATGTTTGCGGATAAGTTTGAATTTCTTGATTCAATTGGTACGGATATCGAGTTCGTTACCACAGATAATAAAACACTTGAATTCAATTTGAAAATGGTAACCTCGGAAATGCCCCAGATATTCGCAGAAATGATCGAGAATTACTATAAAGGCAAATCATCTATGCTTTCCGAACTCATTGATATTATTGCAGACAGCGACATAATCAATACCATGGATAATAGAGTATATCTGCGGCATAAAGTGAAAGAGTTACTGACAAATATAGCCCTCGGAATGGTTCCGGGGACTCTGTGGACCGGAGATTACGAAGCAACGGGCGGATATATTATTGTTAAAGATGACGGCGATGTTGTGTGCTATCATATCTACAACCGGAATGCTTTCAGAAACTATTTGCTTGCAAATACAAGATTTGATACGCCGAGCAAAAGCAGACACGGTTTTGGTACGATCTATGAAGAGAACGCAGAGCAATTCCTGAAGCTCAATGTGCAGATAAGGTTTATAAAGTAAACACGATAGATGATTCTTGTTATTCCGATAACTATTATTTTGAACGGGTATTGATATTAAGAACCGGGTGGTGTTGGTATATGGATAAAATACTTATCGATGCGATTAAAAAGATCAATATTGAACTTGAAGATGAGGTTATTTCGGCCGAAACGATTCTTGAGCAGTTAGAGCTGTATATGACAGACCAAGTTATGACCGAAGAATCGCAACACGGTTCGGGATTTGTTTTCCATACGGGTTCGAATTGCTATGATGCGATCATTTTATCATTTGCTTTCTTGGATGCGATGACTAAAAGCAGTGTTGATGCAAACGAATTGGTCCATTCATTGAAACCCGGGGATATGGTTATACGGTATGAAGGGCGACGACAATATCGCAAAAAATTTATCGAAATCAAAGTTGAGAATAATATTGAATATGTTGTTTTAGATTCTGGAACATCAAAATTTGTAACATCAGATTTAGATAAACTCTCTCCAGTCTCGTGGCATAAGATAAAGAAATACTATGGGGACTCAATTACTACAGATGGCAGAGGCATTAAAAAAGAATCAAAAGAGCTGCAAGATGCCAAGAAGAGTTTCGCCAAGCTTTTAACTGGAGTTGAAGATCCAGGATTTTTTGATGGTGCAACCAATTCGATTGTGCTGTGTATGTCCAAAGATAGAGCTGAATATCTGCTTGAAAACCTATCATTCGGTTTTACGATTGATAATAAAAAAGTATCCGTCAAGCTGAAGGATATAGCGACAGCTACATTCTATACCGAAAAAAACGATTATCCATTAGGGCGAAATCCAACCAAAGCAGAAGCCGTTATTCAGGTCACTTCCGATCCATATGTAGCAAGGCAGCTTATTCGTACCAGAACAAAGAATCATAAAACAGGAATAATAATATCCGGAAACGGTGTAGTAAAAAGAGGTCCCGATGATGTATACGATTTGATACATTCCGAACTGACCGACTTTTCGGTTTTATCAATAAATATCAATTCGATATATACCGGAAGTATCGTCAAACAGTTTAATGATACGAGTTTGTTTGCTTGTACGAAGGATTTTTTGCGTTTATATGGAAATATGATTTCTTATCCCGACAATAAAGTGATTGCTGGTTTGCGTTCTGAGATTTATTGGGCCATGAATAACAAAATAATAGTAGAAGAATTGCATAGTAGTTTGGATCGAAATAAGTGTTTTGAAATTAAAAATTTAAATCGTATTATTTCCAAAGATGCTTATGAAAGCGAACAAAAGGACAAGTTTGTAATCTATACATATTCAATGTTGAATCTATTCTTGCGTTCCGCTTTCACTATCGAAGACATGGATGCTACGGTTGAGAATAACAGTATCGAAAGATCGAGAGTAGAAGACAGGATCAATGACTTAAGAAGATGGAGCGAAGAGTTCCCTGATAACATTAAGGATTTGGCAAAAACGATAATCGGTCATTTTGAAGACTTTTACTGTAATTCATATGATTATTGCAGTAAGAAAGACTATTTGACAGAGTTTTTGAACAAGAACCCAGGAAAAAGAATTGCGATCATAGTTGATAAGAAATACTACATTAGGATAATAAAAGAATCGTGGTTTGATTCTATGTCTATCAGTAATGACAGTATCACTATTACCACTGCATTGGGATTTGATTGTAATCGTGTATATGATTATGTTATTTCCGTTGGATTCATTAAGAATAAAAAGGTCAACTTGCTGGATTTCCGAAATGCTTATAAAACGATATTCCTTGTGTATCCGTTTGAAAATGAGCTTCTTAAGATAAACAGAAAGAAGCATATTGAGTTTAATAATGCCCTTAACGATTCATCTTTTGTGCCAATAAGCACAAAAGAATCACAGACAGATGATCTGTTCGAATCGTCCGAAGCAGAAAAATCAGCTTATGAGGCTGATTTAACCGATGATGAAACAGAAGATTTAATCGAAAAGCTGGAGCGAAAGTATAATTCCGAACGATACTATGTGTCTTCGGGTTCTTCCGGAGGAGTAACGGCAAAAGCTGTGAAATTTGCAACTCTCGGATCGGGAGAAGCGGTATTCTTCTCGGAGAGATACAAAGCCTATAAGTATGATGAATTCGATAATTCTATTTCGGAGATCGATGTCGATAGTATTTCCTCGGGCGATAGCTTGGTATTTACTCAATATAATTCCGAAACGAAGGATATTGTCGAACTTATAATAAAACAAAGACTGGAAGAAAACAAGTACTCAAACGAAATGACCAAATATATAAAAATGTCGAAACGATGGAAAGAAACGCTGAAACAATACAAAGCAATTCACGATCTCAAACCCAAAGAGTTTGCAGCAAGAATAAAGGAGTATGGGTGTACGGTAAATATCCAGACAATTAAGTATTGGTTTGATGAAGATTCTCATACTATTTGTCCTCGTTCTCTGTCATCGTTGGAAGCGATAGGTCTTGCATGTGAAGATCAAAGTTTGTCCGATAATGCGAAAGCGTATTATGAGGCTTGCAAAGAAGTTAAATCACTGAGAAGAGATATCCTGAAAGAAATAGCACAAGCTATTCGTAAAAAAGTGTGTGGGATGATCCCGGATAAAACCGACAGTTTCTATGATGTTTTCAGCAAATTTGATGATTTGGTATCCGTAGAAACCGTTTTAAGCATTACCGATACCGATAGAGAGTGTCCTCTCAACAGGATAAACAGACCGATCAATAAGATAATGAGGTGAATCGAATGGATAAGACCGACTTTATTATTGCCAGAAAGTCGTATATGGAACTCGTGAAGGACGAATTGCTGGGACCCGGGTCGGAGATTTCAATTCCCGACAGAGAGCATGAATTGATAAGTGAATCTCCCGAGAAAAGATACTTTGTGGGCGTGTTGTATCCTCAATCAACAAAAATGGGTATAAATAACGATGATAACATCGAAGAAAAATCGGGCGAGGAAGAAGATTCGGAAGAAACCGAGGTTGACGAGGATAACGAAGCTGAAAGAAAACCGGAGCACAATTCTGTTTTTGAGTTACTCGACGACAAGGATAATGAAGAAAAAGATGATCCTACCGTTGATGAAGAGAAGGCGGATGAAACCGTGAATCTGTCCAATCAAAACAAACCGTCATCTCTGGGTATTAATTTCATAGCTCAATTCAATGGCGATGGCGAACCGACAAGCCTTAGTTGTCATGTGAATTTTGCTACATACAAGAAAGCTCGTGTGGAAAACTGCATATTCCCGATAAATCCGGATGATTACGATAATTTTAATGTTCATAGCGTTTTCAAGCCGTATATGGAATATGATGAAACAAAAAAAGTATTAAGGTTAAAACAGAATATTAAAAGAAAAGATATCAAGAAACTAACCGAGTATTCGGATATGTCGGATAAAGAAAGAGATATCGGTCGCATATTATACCCACTTACCGATCAACTCAAATCCGGGTATATCAGAGATCCTCATTCTGTTGATTTTGATATTACTTTTGATGATAGAGCCGATTATTGCGAAACGGACCACTTGGATAATACCGTACTGAAAGCTGCGGCACTGAAGCGAAAGCTCTCCGATGGCAAGTATGCGATTTCGGTTATGCTTATAAATGATGCCCAAGGGCATAATGATTCCAATCTCGGATCGTTTTGCATCTTTCAGCCCATTCTTACAATAGACAGTAAGAAAAACGGTTTTTCGTATTGTTCTTATTCCGATAGTCCGGATTTTGAAGCCCTTACGGATGAAGAAAAGTCCACCGAAATGCTTTACAGAAACAAGAAGGTTTACGGTAACGGTATGGGTGTATCCGTGGATTGGAGAAATGTCGATGAGAACGGTAACGGATTCCTTCAATCGGACTTCTTCCCTTCATATGAAATGCCCGGGGTCGATTTTGAACTTCCGGAGAAATACAAAGTGGATACAAATGCATTTTCAATGAAGTTCTTATCCGATTTGAATACGACCGACAAGAGCGAAAAGCTCACGGCACTTAATACAATAATTGCCGCATATGAAAAATGGATTGGTGAGGTCAAGGAAAAGAGTATCGTATTGCCAAGCAAGTATAGCGATATTGCCAAAAAAAATATAGATTCCTGTTTTGACGCACTTAAGCGTATGAAAGAGGGCTTACAAACCCTTTCGGAGAGCGAAGATGCATGGACAGCATTTATGTTGGCAAACAGAGCGATGTATATGCAAAGAGTTCATTTGAAGATCCAGCAAAAACCGTCGGTAAAACCTTATTTCTCCGATGACCCGGAGATCAAAGAATTACTGAAAGATATTGACTATTATACCGTTGACAGTACTCTGGATGACAGATTTGCATGGCGTCCGTTCCAGATCGGATTCTTGTTGATGAGCATTAATTCCATATTCAAAGATGATTCGATCGACCGTGAGATCATAGATCTGATTTGGTTCCCGACAGGTGGCGGTAAAACAGAAGCTTATCTTGGTTTGACTGCTTTTACGATCTTTTTCAGAAGATTGCACTATAAGGATAGTTACGGCGGAACCAATGTTATAATGAGATATACATTAAGGCTGCTGACAGCTCAACAGTTTACAAGAGCATCAACGCTTATTTGTGCTTGCGAGTATATTCGTTCTTCAAAGGAAACCGGTAAGTATCCGTATTATGACTTGGGTTCCGAGGAAATAACCATAGGATTGTGGATAGGCGGTGCTCATACTCCGAATACAATTAAAGAAGCGGGAGAAAGATTTGATAAGCTTAAAGGTAATTCGGAACCATTGAGAATTCGACTTGACAAATATAACAAATTCCAGGTTTTAAAGTGCCCATGGTGCGGAACAAGTATGGTGAAAGGGCCCGATGGGAAATACAAGGAAAAGGGTGAATGGGGATATGCACTCCGAAAGAATAAATCCTTTGAAATGAGGTGTACCAACCCCGCTTGTTTCTATGAACTGAAGGGTAAGCTGCCTGTTCAAGTCGTAGATGAGGAATTGTATAAACAACCGCCTACGCTGCTTTTTGCAACAGTGGATAAGTTTGCAATGCTTCCGTGGAGAGAAAATGTAGGAGCTTTCTTTGCATCGACTGCGAAGAATCGCTCTCCGGAATTGATCATTCAGGACGAATTGCACCTTATTTCCGGTCCGCTCGGAACTATGGTTGGGCTATATGAATCCGCTTTGGATTATTTGTGCAGTGCTAAGGGCTCAAAAACCAAAATAATAGCTTCAACAGCTACTATAAAGAAAGCAGCGGAACAATGCGAAGCACTTTACGACAGACAAGTTTCGCAGTTCCCTCATCCGGGAATTGATGCGGAAGACTCTTTCTTTTCACACGAATCTGTAATAGATCATGATAATGGTAAGTTCGGCAGATTGTATGCAGGAATAATGCCTGCCGGAAAAACTAAAGTTCGTACCGAAGCTCGGGCTATTGCCTCGTTGATGCAAAGACTTCATACTATGGAACTGCCCGATGAGGTAAAAGACAAGTATTGGTCATTGGTGCTGTATTTTAACAGCATCAAGGAACTCGGAAAGTGTACAACCCTAATGGACGACGATGTTCGTGATGATATCAAACGAATTGCTCAGAGAAAAAATGATAAGAAAAGGACTAAATATAATTTCAATGAACTGACAAGCCGAGTACCGACAACTCAGTTGAACGAAATCATGGATAACCTTGAACGAATATGTTATACTTCCGATGAAAAAGAAGAGAACAAGGCTATGGACGCTGTACTTGCAACTAACATGATATCGGTCGGTATTGATATTTCTCGACTAAACACAATGCTTATTGTTGGTCAGCCAAAGCTGACAGGTGAATACATACAGGCTTCGAGCCGTGTCGGAAGAGAGTATCCCGGTATGACTGTGGTGTTGTACGATGCTACCAAGAGCAGAGACAGATCGCATTATGAACAGTTCAATGCCTTCCATGGAGCTTTGTACAAGTATGTTGAACCGACGGTCGCTACACCGTTTTCCGCTCCTGCGAGAGAAAGAGCGCTTCATGCAGTTGTTATTTCAATGCTGAGACATTCCAAACCCGAATTATTGGCTGAAGGATCGGCAGAAAGCTTTACTGTTGAAAAGTATAAAGATTCAATAAACGAAATAAAGAAGCTGATAATTGAAAGGGCAAAAAAGATCAATGATATTATGAATCCCGGTGCCGAGGATGAAAGCGAAGCAATATCCGAAGAAATTGATCTAATACTTGAAAAATGGGAGCGGCTTGCAGAATCGGATAGCCATGAAAAAGGCAAATTTGTGTATGGAAGCAAGTTCATGCTTAAAGAACCCGATAAGGAGAAAAAGGAAGGCAGATTGCTGAAAGCATTTAAAACCGCTAAAAATGATTCAGCTTTTGATACTATGACATCAATGAGATCTGTTGACACTATGGTTGCGGGAAAACTATTGATTTGGGAGAAAAACTAATGAGTGACAGGAAGTATACAAGCGAAGCACTGGGTAGAATAAGATATTCTGTCAGAGCCTCTCAAGCGATTCTACAGTACGGCGTTGGCGCTATGGTTGACTTTCAAGAGCAAACTCTAATGACAGCCGATCCGGATACATGGGAGAATACTGCGGTCATACATGATGAGAGGCTTGAAAATGCCCTTCAAGTAACGCATTTCAGAGGGTTTAATGATGAAAAGTCGGATCCAAGAGTATCTTATGTAAGGTTCCCTCGTTGGTATTTTTGCCCCCAATGCAGGCAATTTACCGATATTGATGAGTGGAAGAAAGACTATGATAAAGTTGCATCAAAAAACAATAAAGCCAAGGACCCGAATATGGTCAAGAAGCTTTGGTGTCCCAAATGCAATGTTCCTTTGGTTGTGACCCGTATTGTATCGATCTGCGAAAATGGTCATATTGATGATTTCCCGTGGGTCGAATGGGTACATGCTAAAAGTAGACGCCAAATTTGCGGTTCGAAAAGGCTGAGGCTGAATAAAAGCAGTGCCTCATCAAGCGGACTTGAGAGCATTGGAGTTACATGTGAGTGCGGTGCGTATGCAAACTTGAGCGGTGCTTTTTCCCCTGAGGCATTCAGTGCTCTGGAGGAAGAAACAAGCGGAACTATCAGCTTTAGATGCAAAGGCTATCACCCGTGGAACAACGAACATGAAAAGTGTACATGTTATCCGAAGGCTGCGCAACGAGGCAGCTCTCAGGTGTATTTCCCGTATATCATCAGTTCTCTTGTGATTCCACCGTACTCGAGCAGGATCACACAAAAGATCGATGACAGCAGACATTTTGAAAGCTTTTACGATAAGTATTATGACAGGAGAACAACGCTAAAAGAAATTGGAGCCTCGGAAGACATAATAAGCGCTAAACTTCAGGAACTCGTTAATGAGTATGCGAAAAAAATAGCGTTTGAAACAGAACTGGATGAGAAAATCGTAAAAACAGTTTTGGAAAGAAAGCTTCGCGGCGAAGAATCACAAGATAATTCAGCATTGAAATTCAGATATGAGGAATACACTGCTCTTAACGGCGAGGCTGTTATCTCCAATGATAATACAGGTGACTTTTTAAGAGAGGCAACAAATATCAAAGATTATGCTTTGCCATATATAAAGCAGGTCGCATTGATAAAAAAACTCCGTGAAGTTCGGGTGTTGAAGGGATTTACAAGGATAGAACCTCTTGAAAAAAGCCTCGATAGTAAGGACTCGGCAAAACTTGTCGATATCAAACCGGAAGGTGAAAACTGGTATCCGGCTTATGAAGTTCACGGTGAGGGTATATTTGTTGAATTTGATAAAGATGCTATTGAATCGTGGCTGAGAAAGAATCCCAAGGTGGTAGAACGAGCCAAATCAATCAATTTAAAGTTCCATGATTCATACTTCGGAAAAGAAAGCAGTAAGATGATAAGCGCTAAATTCATTTTATTGCATACCGTATCACATATGTTGATAAAGGAAGTAAGCTCCTTCTGCGGATATAATATTGCATCTTTGCAAGAAAGGATCTATTGTGCCGAGAAAGGCAAGGACGGAATAGATATGCAGGGAATTCTTATCTATACTGCGGGAGGCGACTCCGAAGGCACGCTGGGCGGATTGGTTCGACAAGGTCGATACGATCTTTTTCCAAACCTTTTTAAAAGAGCTGTAGAAAGTGCTATGTATTGTTCAAACGATCCTGTTTGCAGTTTGAGCAGCGGTCAGGGAAGAGACGGATTGAACCTGTCGGCTTGTCATTCTTGTGCACTTGTACCCGAAACGAGTTGCGAGGAAAGCAATGTCTTTCTTGACAGAGGAATGATTGTAGGTGATTTCGACGACAGGAAATACGGCTTCTTTTCCGAGGCGCTGTATTCAGAGAATAAGTGGAATGTTGCTCAACATGAAATAAAAAGTGATGATGTTGAAAACCGTTCGACGGAGTTGGTATTCGGTGATTACGGAAAGGCTCTTGAATCATTACCGTACAAGGAAATCTGGACGGATATGATGGTTGATTGTGAAGAGACTGAAAAAGCCAACATTCGTAAGATAATTGAAAATCTCGAATCTTTGAGTTTTGACGAAAAGCCATATGAGAATTCCGAATTCATAGTTAAGGGCAAAGGCGAAAAATACGGATGCGAACTGTTGTGGAAAAACAAAAAGGTCATGTATTTTTCGGAATGCAGCGAAGATGATTATAAAGCGGCACAGAACAGTGATTGGAAGTGCTTTTACGGAGCAGATCCCAATTTTGATGTTGAAGAATTCATTAATTCAATAGGAGGTTAACGAAAATGGCAATAATGCTTCCCAATAAGCCGAAAGAAAGCGATACTCTTAAGGCGAGCCTGGAAGACAGAATGTTTGAGGCTTTGGAACTTCTCCCGGATGATTACTATGTGTTTCATTCTTTTAAAATCAATACCGTGAAGAACAATACGCTATATGAAAGCGAAACGGATTTCGTAATATTTAATCCCCAACTCGGTATACTTTGCCTTGAAGCCAAAGCAGGCAAAGTTTTTTGCAAAGACGGTATATGGTATTATGCCAGTGGGGATGAGATGTCACATGACGGACCGTTTAATCAAGCCGATATAAACAAGTGGAAGCTTAGTAAATATTTTGATGATAACGGCGCAGGAGAACTACGAAAGAAATGCAAATTTATGCATGGCGTATGGTTTCCGTCGGTCGATAAAGCATATGTTAAGTCATTAACTCTGCCAGTGGACTGCGATGCCAATCTTATTTTGACAAAAGAAGCGCTGAAGGATCCGCTGCCCTTTATTGAAAAGATCTTTTCTATTGAATTACCGAGCAAACAGAAAACGACTCTGAATGCGGTAGATGTAAAAAACATATTAAACAGGATACTGTGCCCGAGCTTTGAGATCTTTCCGTCTTCTACACTGGACATAGATATTAAAAGAATAGTTTTTCATCGACTGCTTAAGGAACAATCTATACTTCTAAAGTTTATGACCGAGCAGAGAACGGCAATAATAAACGGAGCTGCCGGAACAGGAAAAACGGTTATTGCGGTTCAAAAAGCACAAAGAGATGCGCAAAAGGGCGAAAAAGTCCTGTTCCTGTGTTATAATAAGGACTTGAAAGAATATCTTGAGGCAACTTATCCGCATCAAAACATTGATTATTATACGATCGATGGCTATGGATGCAAGATCTGCAATATGTCCCGGTGTGACTATTATGAAATGAAAAGAAAGCTTGAAGAGATCTATTTCTCGGAGAAATTCCCGTATGATCATATAGTGATAGACGAGGGTCAAGATTTCGGTATTCAAGAAATAAATGATAACGGGATCATGGATCTGCTAAAGGAAATAATCATTGATAATACCAAACACGGAACATTTTATGTGTTCTATGATAGACTTCAGCTGATACAGTATAGCTCCGTTATACCCGATTTCATAGCGGATGCCGATTGCAAAATGACTCTGTATAAAAACTGCAGAAATACTCTTTCAATTGCCGCTACATCACTTTCACCAATCACCGAAAGAGAGCCGATAATTAATGATGAAAAAACGGTTCAATACGGTGAAGACAATGTAAAAATCAGATTCGGAAGTGCTGAAAACGCCATATCCGAGATTGACTATATTATTGATGAAATCAAGAAAAAGGGTTATAAGGATATAGTGATTCTGTCCCCAAAAACAGAGTCAACCACTATTATTGCCGATCGGCTTAAAGACGGAAAGTATAATGGCATAAGGTTTTCTACATGCAGAAGGTTTAAAGGTCTTGAGGCAGACGCTATACTCTTTATAGATATGGACAGAGAACTGTTCGATGAGAACAATAAACTGCTGTTCTATGTCGGAACATCTCGTGCAAGATACTCTCTGCAATTGTATAGTACAATGAATGATGATGACTGTGAATATGTGATCAAGAACTGTTTTAAAAGCGAGGACAGAATTAAAAAGGCAAAGCGTGAGCTTAGTAAACTTCTAAAGGCTCACTTGTCCTCGTTTGATTAAGCGAGTGCCAAATAAATCATTACCTAAATCTCCGAGGCTGTGAACAGTCTTCGGAGATTTTTTATTTCATGATAGATGCAAAAGAATATGCCGGTACTCTTTGCGTTTACTTTTACATTTAAGGGCCTTTGTCGCACGGCTACTGTCCAAATAAAATCCCCACAAAATCGATTTGATATGCTATAATAAAACAAATAGTATACAATCAACAAAAATTTCATGGAATTGTTGAAATTTATGTTTAATTGTGATATAATAATGAATAGATAATTTGTCTGAAACTATCAAATGTAGGATTATCAAGTATAAAGCACGGTTTTAAGGAGGTAGGAAAATGGCTATAACCCAGAAATTTGTCAAGGAACACAATAAGCAATGCTTTGCTGTTTACACGATCTCAAAAGAGACGATAAACAAGTATTTTGAAGAACATGAGGCTGATGCGGGACAAAAGCAGGAGGTTCTTACTAAGTTTGAGGGCTTGCGTGATTTCCTAAGAGATATGCTTGAAAAGTATGGCCAGACCTATGTTGAAGATATAAATGGGTGTGGAGGTCTGACTGTTGAAGATGACAAGATAGAACTTATGCTTTGGCGGTGTTGTGGTTTAAAACTCTTTAAAGGTCATTATGAAGTAACAGAAAGCGATCTATTATTTTGTGACAGACTATTTATCCGTTTCGATGATAGAGAAGATGGATGCTTTGAAGTCTATGATGCTATTTGTTTAGCAATCAGTGCGTATGGTGTTGACTTTAATACTTTAATTGAACCTGATGATTATCATCCGTTTGAAACTGAAACATTATCATATATGTATGAAGAAAATGAGTCCTCTGAATACACTCATAAGCTTTTTTCTTTCTTCATTTCTGATGATCAGGATTTAGAAGAATGTATTGACGATTATGATAGTCGTGCAGAGGGCATATTAGCAGAATGCTGTGAGATAAGCTGGCATTACGAAGATTTCGGAAGAATAGTTAACAAACCTGTGAAAGGCGATTTGAGCGCAAAGCAGCCCAAGAAAACTGTACCCAAGCCCTCAGCAGTAGAACCTGTCAAGTCCGCCGAGCCAGCTGTGGTGAACGCTGAAGCTGTATCGGGTATCGACGATGACGATGATGATGATCAGGATGAGAGCGAAGAATATGGCGGTGCCGGAAAGATCACCGTATGTAAATACAGCCTTTCAAAGAGCAGATTTGAAGATTACCATTCACTTTGCATCAGTGACTTCAAACAGGATACCAAGAAGCAGAGTCAAGATAAAATTGACAAAGGATATCAGGAATTGGAGAAGGATTATCGGGATGCTGTCGTGCATTTTGATGAGCTTAAAGAATTTCTGCGTGATATGATCAATAAATATGGACAATCTTACTACGGTGGTAATGGGAGCAAAGGCATAACCATAACCGATGATGAGATTTCTTTGATACTCAGGACACCGGGTTTGTCGGACAGTTATCTTGACCATCCTCGTTTGCCGAACAATGATGCCTTTGATAAGGATGATGCTATAGATAATCTTGAAGAGATATTTGAATGGGAGGCAAGGTTAGACGGCAGTTACCCAACGGATTTTGTAGTAGCTCTAGCCATAACAATAGGAAATGGAATTAGTAACGATCCTGTCAATCTTATGACATTAGATATTGATACGAGCCTTGATAGTATCAGCACATCACTGACCGCCGCTGAGCTGACCAAGCTGAAACGATTGATGAGCGATGAATACTTGACTGAAAACACACGGAAAGTAGAATTTCAAAGCTCCAATACTATTTTGAAGTATGACAAGCCTCAATCGCAAAAGGTTGAAAATCATAAACAAGAGACGCAGATCAAAGCGGAGAAGAAGCGTGGGCAGAAAGGTGAAAAGGCTAAAACTGCGGAAACTCAGACTGACAAAGTTCAGGAATCCAAGCCCGCCGAGTTGGCTCCGGTGAAATCCGAAGCATCTGCGCCGAAGGCTTCTGCTGCCGAGTACAAACCGCCTGTTTTCCCACCGAGAATGAGCGAGAGTGAGATAGAAAATCTGTTCGAATTCACCGATCCGTTTGATGATGTAAACGGCAAGGAATTTGCTGTATTTGCCGATGAGGTCTATTATGATCCCTGCATCGAGTATCTGAAACAAAACGGTGCAAAGGTCGTGCTCGAACCCACGGAGAAGACTGATTACATTATCATAGAAGGCAGAAAACAAGCGAACGATTTCGAGTATGCATACAAGGCCGGTTTCAAAGGCAAGTTCACTTTCATGGAAGAAATCAGGCCACATCTGACCGAAGAGCAGAGAGAACTCTACCATTACTACGAAGATGTCGTTGGTTTCGAGTTCGATTATGAACCGAAGTATGATCTTGAAACAAGCTGCGAATTAATGTATGCCGTGTATGATGTAGTGCTCGGTGAACTTACAAAGTGCAGGACCCGTCCTTACGGAGAGAGCATCAGGTATGTGACATCAATAACTCATTACTTAGGGTTCTCGGATCCCGCTCATTTCGATTATTCATACAGCGAAATGATCGACTGGATAAAGGGCAAAGAGACCGAGGAAGACTTTGACAAATATGAAAAACTGATCTATGGTATGTCGTTTGAGGACAAACTTTGTGCAGTGATGTTTGCCCTTGCCCGTTACGAGTGGACAGGCTATGAAGACGACGAATCGATGTGTGATTTTGCATACAAGCTCACGCAGAAGTGGTTCAGAAAAGAAGAAAAGCCGAGACTCAAAGAGAAGATTGCCCAAAATGTAGAGTACCTCAGATTAAAATTCAAAGATATTGACAGGAGTGAACGCTTCGATGGCATAGGCTTAAAGTATTATGTCCCTTATGTTGACTTGCTTCGATATGAGTGGGCAAAGGACAGGCTTTGCGTTATTGCAAGAACGGACAAGAAGCAGAAGGTGCTGAAGTCCGATGTGTTCTCCGCACAGCAGGGCGATGTGAACCTGTATGTTTGCTATGCCGCAGTACCCGAAAAGGACGAGTATTATTATCTTGACAATACACAGCCGTTCCAGTGGCGCATGTCTGCAGTGGAGATCTGGAACGCAGCGAAAGAAAAGATAGTCTGGCTGTCCAAAAAAGAAATGCCTGCAAACATCGCAGAGCTGATCGATACAAGCATTTCCGAGCTTGAGGAACTCGGTAAGAACGGCAGAAAGAAAATGCTTGACAAGATCAAAAAACAGGCTGCACAGCTTGAAAAATACACCCACAAGATAGATCCCGAAAGCGTGCCTTGCTTTGCCGACCTCGGTGCAGTTATCAAGGAACTTGAAGAAAACAAGGCAAAGATACAGCAGCAGGCTGATGCCGTTGAGGCAGAGCTCAGAGCGGTCGACAGCAAACTGAGAGAAGCATTTGATCAGCAGAATGCGCAGGTGCCGTCGGCGGTACGGAAGAAGGAAACCGAAGCTGAGATCGCAAGGCTTGCAGACGAAAAGAGCAGATTGGGATTTTTCAAGGGCAAGCAGAAAAAAGCGCTGCGGGCACAGATCGACGAGCTGAACGCACAGCTGCCGCAGCTTGACAGTGCGATCACCGCCGAAAAGCAAAGCCAAAAGGCAAAGTACGACCCGATCATCACCGAACTCGGCACGCAGAAATCGCAGCTTCAGCAAAGGCTGAAAGAGCTCAAAGACCTCATCGCCGAGGCAGACAGCACGATAGCATCGCTGAAGTTTTAGGAGGTAATATTATGGGATTTGAAATTGAAAACGGTGTGTTGAAGAAGTACAAGGAAGAACCGGGAGTTGCGGAGATCACTATACCCGACAGTGTGACGGAAATAGGCTGGAATGCTTTTGATAGCTGTACAAGCCTGACCTCGGTTACGATACCCGATAGCGTTACCCAAATCGGCGTGGGAGCTTTCAGTGACTGTACAAGTCTGACTTCGTTCACTATACCCGACAGTGTAACGAAAATAGTGGAGTATGCTTTCGTGAGATGCACAAGCCTGACCTCGTTCACGATACCAGACAGCGTGACGGGAATAGGCAGGGGTGCTTTCTCTGGCTGCATCGGTCTTATCTCGATCACGATACCCGACAGTGTGACGGGAATAGGCGAGGGTGCTTTCTCGGGTTGTACCGGACTGATCTCGATCATTATACCCAACGGTGTGACGGAAATAGATAGGTCTGCTTTCCGGGGCTGTACAAGTCTGACCTCGGTTACGATACCCGATAGCGTTACCAAAATAGGCGTGCGAGCTTTCGGTGACTGTACAAGTCTGACTTCGTTCACTATACCCGACAGCGTTACGGAAATAGGCGATAATGCATTTGGGAATTGTACAAGCCTGACCACTTTGACAGTTGATCCGAATAATACGGAATATGCGAGCGAGAGCAGTTTGATTCTGAATAAAGATAAAACCAAGGTTATTCTTTGTGCACCCGGTCTAACCTCGGTCACGATACCCGGTAGCGTGAGGGAAATAGAAAGATCTGCTTTCCATGGCTGCACAAGTCTTGCCTCGATCACTATACCTGATAGCGTGACGAAAATTGACAGCTATGCTTTCCAAAGTTGTACAAGCCTGACCTCGGTCACAATACCTAACGGCGTGACGGAAATCGACTATCAGGCTTTTAGTGACTGCACTGGCCTGAGTTCAATCACAATACCTGACAGCGTGACAAAAATAGGATACGGTGCTTTCTGGGGATGCACGAGTCTGAAATCGGTCACAATACCTAACAGCGTGAAGGAAATCGGAATGGATGCTTTTACGGAATGTACAAGTCTGACCTCGGTCACGATACCCGACAGCGTGACGGAAATTGGAATGAATGCTTTTAAGGGCTGCACAAGCTTGATCTCAATCACGATACCTAACAGTGTGACGGAAATACTCAATGGGGCTTTCATGGGCTGCACAAGCCTGACCTCAATCACGATACCCAACAGTGTGATAAAAATATGTGACAGTGCTTTCAAAGGCTGCACCGGCCTGACATCGGTCACTATATCAAATGGCGTGACAGAAATAGGCGGACATGCTTTCGAGGACTGCACCGGTCTGACATCGATAACGATACCCAACAGCGTGACGAAAATAGGCTGTGATGCTTTCTCGGGCTGCACCGGTCTGACCTCGATCACGATACCCAACAGTGTGACGGATATTAGAAGTGATGCTTTCAGGGACTGCACAAGTCTTGAAACAATCAATGTTTCGCCTGCATTCTCGCATTTAGATAAGGCTCGTGTCTGTGATACGAAATGGTATAAAGATCAGACCGATCTTGCTATCCTTGGAATTGTTCTGATAGCATATAAAGGGAAAGCATCTGAGGTCACGATTCCGGACAGCGTGAAGAAAATAGGCCGGAATGCTTTCGAGGACTGTACAAGTCTGACATCAATAATGATACCCGACGGTGTGACGGAAATAGGCGGCAGTGCTTTCAAGGGCTGCACCGGTCTGTCCTCAATCACGATACCCGACAGCATGACGGAAATAGGCGGGTCTGCTTTCAAGGGCTGCACCGGTCTGACCTCGATCACAATACCCGAAGGTGTGACGGAAATTTATTCGTATACTTTCTATGGTTGCTCCGACCTTAGGTTGGTAACGCTCGGAAATGGTATTGCAAGGATTGCGGAAGACGCTTTCAAACGAATTTCAAACAAGGCAAAATTTTTAACGCCGAACGGACTACCAAATGCTGACGAAAGGACGATCGAACAGGTTATTGTCCCAAACTGGAAGAAATTCGACCCTGCTTTGATAGCTTGGTTCTTCATTAACGGACACAGTAAGTCGTTTTTAGATCAGTATTCAAAGTTTGACGGTAGACCGCTGGAAATTGTCGGCATGGCTATTCCCGGGGCGTTCGGTAATAATCCTTCTGCAAAGCAATGCACTGCGGCTGCGGATTTTATTTCAATGTTCTACACAAAGATCGATGGAGCGATACTGAGATCGATCATGTCCGTGATAAGGTCATCAAAAAATGGTCGGAATGCTTTTGAAGCAATAAAAGCAGCATCGCCCGTAATGGAAAAAATGGGCTATGCAAAGCAAAGCAGTTCCAAGACGAACGATCCCGAATCCCTTGTGCTTACGAAAGCATCCGAGAAAGATATATTCCTCAGATTCAAGAAACAGTACAAAATCGAGGGGACTATGCTGCCGGAGGTCAGATCTGCCGGCGGAAAGGTGCTGGCACCGTATGTACTTGCCTGGCTTTGTATAGTAAATGACGAGGAAAACGATCGATCTCTCGCATACAAAAAACCGGGAGTTTGTCCGGACGCAGCTGAAGTAATTGAAACGCTTGATCGGTCAAGTTTTCAGACCGCACTGATATCAATAGCGGATGAGTTCCTCGGAAAAAAGGGTAAGAATGCTCAGCATCATCTTGCATACCCTTTGTGTCGTTATGCTGATGAAAAAACGCTTTCGGAGCTTTGCAGCCGAGCGCCCAAATGGAGAAGCAGCATTTCCGGAAACGACGCACCTGCTTTGCGTGAATTCAGGAACGCCTGCAAATACAGCACTTCAAGGCAGGCCATATTCTTTGCGGAAAAATATAAAGATCTTTATGAATATGCGCGGATTCGAGGAACGGATGAAGAAACTGTCAGAGATACCGTTCTGTCCGATGTAGGACTTGAACCGGACGGCACAAAGAAATACGACCTCGGAAATCAGACAGTGACAGTACGAATGCAACCTGATTACTGCTTCGAAGTTGATCTTGAAAACGGAAAGACCGCTAAATCCATTCCGAAAAAAGGCGCTGACGAAGCTAAGTATGAGATTGCCAATGCAGATTTCTCCGATATGAAGAAAAATGTCAAGAAGATCGTTAAGAACCGTTTCAACAATCTGTTTGAGGACTTCCTCAGCGGCAAGGGAAAGCCGGCAAGCTCATGGAATACGGTTTATACAACAAATCCCGTGCTTAAACAGGCGGCGATGCTTATCGTCTGGGCACAGAAGAGTAAGACATTTATCATGACCTCAAGCGGTCTTATTGACAGTGAGGGAAAGGCATATACTCTGTCCGACGAGAAGGTTGCTGTTGCTCATCCGATGGAGATGGACAAGGAGGATATCGAACGCTGGCAGAAGTATTTCACTTCGCATTCGCTTAAACAGCCGTTTATACAGATCTGGGAGCCTGTTCGTTCCTCGAGCCGTATCAATGAAGATCGTTATAAAGGAGCTATGATACCGTATTATAGATTCCTCGGACAGGAAAAGCACGGAATCACTGTTACCGATTCGGATTTCCATAGTTACATAGATATCAGTTTCAAGGGCTTGGAGACGGATATAGACCGTATAGATTACGCAAGACACTCTATTAATCCCGAAGACAGATTCGAGATCAAGAAGATCAGCTTTTCAAAGTATACCCGTCAGGTAAATCACGAGATCGCATATCTTGACAAAGTAACCGTATGGGGAAGAATCAAAGATGATGATCAATCGATCGCTGATATGCTTACGGAATTCACACTTGCACAGATAACAGAATTCATCAAAGTTGCACAGGAAGCCAAGGCTGTCAAAGTGCTTGCACTGCTGATGGAATACAAGAACAAGACATATTCCGATTACGATCCTATGGATGAGTTCACACTTGATTGGTAATAAAGATGATGCCAGACACTTGCTGTCGGGCAAAGAGAAATGATATGGATAAGAACAAACAAATTGATAAACTCTCTCGGGAAGTCCTGCAATACTCCGCAAATACGATAATAGTCAATATGCGATTTCTTGATGCTGCGCTGAGCAGACTTTTGCCCGTAGCACATGATGAGATCAAATTCGGTACGGATGGCAGGTATCTGGCCTATCGTCCCGTGTATCTTCTGAAGAGATATGCGAAAGACAGCAACGCTGTCGTGCACAGCTATCTGCATACGCTGCTGCACTGTATTTTCAGGCACAATTTTGTAGACTCGATAATTGATCGAAGGCTTTGGGATCTGAGCTGTGATATTGCGGCAGAAAGCGTGGTCAATACTTTTGAAGAACGCTTTTCAAATGAATACACACGCAGATTCAGACAGGATAAGTGCAAAGAGATCGAAGATGAAGTCGGTGTGCTGACTGCCGAGAGGATCTACAGGTATTATTGCGAGAACAGACCCGATGATGTGCATCTTGCTGCACTTGAAAAGCTGTTCGGTGAGGACGATCACAGACTGTGGTATATGTCCGATGATGAAAAGAGAACGCTGCTTCCATCGGGAAAAAGCGGAGATAACGAGAGCGATAACAGCAGCAGCGATAAAAGCAACAGTAATCATGATACCGACAATAATGATCCCGATAGTAGCGGCAATGAAAGCATTAGTGATCCCGATGCCGATGCCGGCAACAGTAATCCCGACAGTAGCAGTAATCAACACAATAGCAATTCGGGCAGCGGCGGAGATGACAGCGATATTATGTCCGATGATTCTTTGGAACCGGGTTGTGAAGCAGACTGGAAAAACATCTCCGAGCGCATACAGGTCGATATGGAAACGCTTTCAAAGACACAGGGAGATACTGCGGGCAGTATGCTTCAGAAGCTCAGGGAGATCAACAGAGAAAGATATGATTACACCGAATTCCTGAAAAAGTTTGCGGTCATGGGTGAAGTGATGCAGGTCAACGATGATGAGTTTGATTATGTATTCTACACCTACGGTTTGAAACTTTACAAGAACATGCCGCTGATCGAACCGCTTGAGTACAAGGAAGTCAAAAGGATAAAAGAATTTGTGATAGCGATCGATACCTCGGGTTCCGTATCGGGTGAGATAGTGCAGACCTTCCTGCAAAAGACATATAACATCATGAAGCAGACCGAGAGCTTTTTCAGCAGAATAAACATTCATATCATCCAGTGTGACGCACAGATACAGGAGCATGTAAAAATATCCTCACAGAAGGAATTTGATGATTACATTCGGAATATGCAGATACACGGTCTCGGCGGAACGGATTTCAGACCTGTCTTTGGATTTGTTGACAGGCTGATCGCCGAGAAGGAGTTTACAAATCTCAAAGGGTTGATATATTTCACCGATGGTCTGGGGTATTTCCCACAGAAAAAGCCCGACTATGAAACAGCCTTTGTCTTCATAAAAGAAGACAGCTACGATCCGACAGTACCGCCGTGGGCGATAAAACTAATACTTGATAAGGACGAGATATAATGAACATTAAGCAGGCTAAAGAGCAGATCAAAAACGCAATGACCGCATATTTTGAAAAGGACGAATTCGGGGAATATATGATACCCGAGGAAGAACAGCGCCCCGTGTTTCTGATCGGTGCTCCCGGTATCGGAAAGACCGCAATAATGCAGCAGATCGCACAGGAACTCGGCGTGGGTCTTGTTTCCTACTCGATGACACATCATACAAGGCAGTCTGCGCTCGGTTTGCCGTATATCGAAAAGAAAAACTATGCCGGTCAGGAATACAGTGTTTCGGAATATACTATGTCTGAGATCATAGCCAGTGTTTACGATCTTATGGAGGACACGGGCGTTAGTGAAGGTATCCTGTTTATCGACGAGATAAACTGTGTCAGCGAGACACTTGCGCCGTCAATGCTTCAGTTCCTGCAGTACAAGGTGTTCGGCAGGCATAAGGTTCCGCACGGCTGGATAGTCGTGACGGCAGGAAACCCGCCAGAGTACAACAACTCGGTGCGTGAGTTTGACATTGTAACCTGGGACAGGCTCAAGGTCGTGGAAGTCGAGCCTGATTATGAAGTGTGGAAGGAGTATGCTTACAAGAAAGCGGTGCATCCTTCGATAACTACATATCTGGATATAAAGAAAAGCGATTTCTACTGCATCGAAACGACCGTTGACGGCAAAAGCTATGTGACGGCAAGAGGCTGGACGGATCTTTCAAATATGATAAGACTGCTTGAAAAGAAAGGCATCAAGGTCAACGAAGCTCTGATCTCTCAGTATATCAGGCACAAAAAGATAGCAAAGGATTTTGCGATATATTATGATCTGTTCAACAAATACAAGTCCGACTATCAGATCAACAGTATCCTTGACGGCAAAGCCGATAATAAGATCAGAATGAGAGCCAAAGAGGCAAAGTTTGATGAAAGGCTGTCGCTTATCGGGCTTATGCTCGATGCGCTGAACGAGCACTTCAGAAGCATTCGTTGCGAGGAGCTCACGCTTACGGAGTATATGAATATCCTTAAAGCGATTCGCCCGAAGATCCAAAACAGCAGATCATCTGCGGAAGAGATTATCGGCAGGGAAATTGACAGCTGCACAAACAAGATCAACGCCGCAAAGAGAAGATCGGGCATCTCGCACGATGAACAGACCTCGCTGCATAACACCGCAAAAATTCTTACCGAACTGAAAGCCAAGTTGAAATCGCAGCAGACCGATGCCGACGAGATCATCAAAACCGATTTCTACGAGCGAAAGGACAAGCTCGCAAAGAATGCCTCGGAAACCGGGAAGATGCTTGAAAATGTATTTGAGTTCTGCGAGAAAGCGTTTGGTGAGGATCGTGAAATGGTTATCGTTGTTACCGAGCTGACGAAGAATTATTACAGCTCGAGTTTTATCTCAAGGTATGGCAGCAAAAAGTATTTTGAGCATAATAAAGAACTGATGTTTTACGAGAGACAGAAGGAATTGGTTCAGGAGATACTTGATTTGAATCTGGATTGATGTATTGATTATGACAGGAGGAACATCTATGGGATTTTTAATTGAAAACGGCGTGTTGAAAAAGTATACTATGGAAAAAGGAATTGATGAAATTGTAATACCGGATGAAGTAACGGCAATTGCTCCTAAGGTGTTCAACAAGAGAGGACTTGTCTCTGTCACTGTCCCTAAGTCAGTGACGGAGATCCCTGAGGATGCTTTCCGTGATTGCGAAAAACTTAAAAGCGTTTTTCTTCATGATGGTATAAAACGCATTGGAGCAAATGCTTTCTTGGGTTGTATATCATTGGCGAATATGATTTGTAATGATACGCAGAGCAGTGGTTTAAATCTGCCAAAGTCGTTATCAGTGATTGAATCTGCCACGTTTTGCCACTGCTATATGATTAAAAGTGTAGAATTACCTGAAAGCATTACAAAGATTGGATACAAAGCGTTCGGATATTGTAAAAAATTAAAAGAGCTTAAATTTCCGGCAAGTGTCAAGTTGATAGAACAAAAAGCATTTTTTGCTTCGGATGTGAAGAGGATAACATTGGAACAACGGATAGAAACGATCGGTAAAGATGCTTTTTCAATTGATAAAGATGCGTTTTTCCTGTTCGGAGGCTATAGAATGACAAGTTACTGCTTGCTGCAGAAGATCAAATATAAAGGGATAATGATCGATCTTGCAAAATACTGTACTTCAGATTATTTCTTATCATGTGCAAGTTATGATCAAGGTGAAAAGAGGCAGAGATTTATTCTCAAACCATCTACTTTTGATAATAATATTCAAGGTGTCTTTGAAATGATCGATAATGATGATCCGTCTGTAAAACTCAAAAGCAGTAATCTGAAAAATGCGGTTCTCATTTGCTGGTATATGAAGACTCATTCCCAGAAGCTTGAACAGTACATAAAGAAAAACATAGTCAGCATTATGCAAAATGCCGCAAAGTGCAGTAGTATTGTTGTTGTTGATACATTGATAGAATTAGGTATGATCGAGCCTGCAAAAATTGATACGATCATAAAAAAGATCGATGCTTTGCGCAACAGCGATATAGTTTATGTTGATAACGAAATTCCAAAACGACTGAGAGATTATAAAGAAGAATTACTTACCAATAAGGAGGACTAATTATGGGATTTGAAATTGAAAACGGAGTAATGCTCGGATTTGATTTCATGGATATGGCTGAAGTAGCAGTGATCCCCGACGGGGTCACTCAAATAAATGATGGTGCGTTCAGAGCATGCAAAACATTGACTAAAGTGGTGATTCCCGCATCGGTTAAGACAATCTATAGTTCGGCTTTTGCAAATTGTGATAAACTTAAAACTGTGGTTATAAGTGATGGGCTTGAGATGATTTGGGATAGAGCCTTTTACAAATGTCCATTGCTTGAAGAAATAACATTGCCTAATACATTGAAAGAAATAGGTGATGATGCATTTTACAAATGTTCAGGTCTCAAAGAGATTAAACTCCCCGAATCATTGGTGAAAATAGGGGTCGGTGCTTTTAGCTGTTGCTCAAGTTTGAAAGAAATAATTATTCCTGAATCAGTTACTGAAATGGGAGTTTGTTTTCTTAAAGACTGCACTGAGCTCAGGTCTGTCGATATAAGATGCAATACGGATCAGATAGCATATAGTGCTTTTGAGGGATGTAAAAACCTTGTAAGCGTTAATATACCTGAGAGTGTCGTGGAGATAGGTCAGGGTGCTTTCAGGGATTGTTCGAGCTTATCAGATGTAAAACTACCTGATGGTCTTATTAGGATAGATTTTCAGGCTTTTAAGTCTTGTCTGGGACTAAAGAGCATTGTACTGCCCGAGGGATTAACTACAATTGATGGTAATGCATTTGAAGATTGTGAAAACCTTGAAGATGTAGTTTTCCCTAAAAGTGTCACTGACATCGGAGAGCATGCATTTTATAATACTAAGTTTTTAAAGAAGGGAACTCCTTTAACGCTGGTAAACGGCATATTGATAGGCTGTAATGCAACGGGTGACACCCTTGAGATCCCACAGGAAATTAAGGAGATCCCAGCCAGGTTTTTTGCACATGAAAAAATCAAAAAGGTGATCATTTCAGGCGCAACAAAGAGGATAGGGGACAGAGCATTTGAAGGATGCGAATTGGAAGAGGTCGTTTTGAATGAGGGCGTGCAATACATAGGCACTCGTGCTTTCATGTCGTGTAAAAACCTTAAACAAATAGATCTGCCTAAAAGCATTGTAAGTATAGATAACTGGGCGTTTTCAGGAACAAGTATTCAAAGAGTTGTTGTCCCGCCAGATGTCGATTTTCCTGACAATGGAAGCGCTGTGTTCCCAAGGTGTCTTGAATATATTGAATTACACGAATCGATAAAAGAAATCCCGGAAGAACTGTTTGTATCAGGTGCAGCAACTGGTAACGGTATGGGTGAGAAATACGCACTGAAGACGATTGTAATGGCTCTGGATTGCACGTTTGATTCCGATGATCCGAGTGAGTGCTTATGTTATAATTACTATCCGGATCAGAGCATCAGCTTGAAACATACCAAGGAATCTTTGGAGTGTGATATTATTCTGACAAAGGGCAGCCTCAGAGTAAAACTTCCATATGTGGCAAAATGGTGTTCCAAAGAACCTAAAACCGCACTTAAGATACAAAAGGAAACGGATATCGATAAATGCAGAGAGATGTTCGGAACTATAAAAAACGCAAAGCTCAAACCTGCCGTTGCTGTGATGCTCGCCTTGAAGGGAATGGACGAGGTCATTAGAGATTATGTGTCAAAAAAATCGGCGGATATTGTAAATATGCTTAAAGCTGATGGTTATATCGACACATTGACAGCACTTAAAGAAAAAGGAATTGTATAATTGGATCGAGATAACAGGAGGGATATATTATGGGATTTGAAATTGAAAACGGGCTTTTGCGTAAGTATATTAAAACACCCGGAGAAACATCGGTTGTTGTTCCGAATGGAGTAAGAAGAATAGCTCATGGTGCATTTGAATACTGCGCTGGAATTAAATCTGTTACACTGCCGGATGGCCTTCTGGAGATAGATGGTAAAGCTTTTCGCGGATGCAAAAAGCTGACGATGATTAATATACCTAAAAGTGTAGAAAAAATCGGGACAGATGCATTCGATGAAACAAAACTGATTGAAGACCTGAGGAAACAGGCTTATAAGGATTATCAGGATAATAAGGTGGATGTTCTTTACTGTAGAACTATCATAATAGATTCGGCTTTGATAGAGGTAAAACTGCCTATGTATGGCTCGACCATTGGGAATGTATATAAAAGAGAAGAAGTTGTTTTCAAAGTACCTGAACATATTACTTGTATTGCAGACAATGCTTTTTATGATATGGAACGCAGAGAAACACCCAAGGTCGTATCTATAGAACTCCCAAAGGGATTAAAGAGGATTGGTTATTCATCATTCAATAAGTGTAAGAGTTTAACACATATAGACATACCTGAAGGAGTAACATCAATTTCTGATTGTGCTTTCTTCGGATGTGAAAAGCTTGAAAGCATAGATCTTCCACAAGGGCTTGAGGTGATTGGAGAAGCGGCGTTCTCCGGATGTGCAAAACTGCGTTCTGTTGATATTCCTGATTCGGTAGTACGCATTGATTCATCGGCATTCAGTGGATGTAAAATGCTTAAAAATGTCAATATAAACCGCGATATACCATTTGTCTTTGCAGATTCTTTTGCCGGAACCAAGTTGATAGAAAATATCAAAAAGAAGTCCGACTTTGTTATGCTTGGTAAAACTCTTTTGTGTTCATCTCAACCTGTCACGGGTGATCTTGTTATTCCGGAAGGTGTTACAGTAATTGCGGGTCGATCGTTCTTGGGCGAAAAGATCACATCGTTGACTATACCAGAGGGAGTTACAACAATATGTGATCAAGCATTTCAGGATTGTGAAAAGATCACAGAACTAAAGCTGCCAAGCACTTTGCGCAAAATAGGAACGAGTGTGTTTTTGCGATGCAATAATGTCTCGAAGCTTGTACTTGCTGATAATCCGTATCTGGAACTGAAAGACAATCAGTTGTACAAAAAGGATTCAAGAAGAGTCAAGATACTAACGCTGAAAAAATAACGGATGGATATGGATGCTGATAAGGAGGTATCGTATTATGTTTAAAGGAATACTCGCAATAGTCATAGGTTTTCTGCTTGTCAAAGCGTTCTGCGATACCATTCTTGATATTTTCTTCGGGAAGAAAAAGTGACCCGAAAACCAATACCATAAAAGGAGAGATCTTTATGCGTCAGAAGTTTACTATCACGATCGACAAAAACTCACCCGAGGCTGTTTCGTTTTTGAATGAGAGCATAGCTCCGTATCTGACTTTTATAGACGAGGCTTGTTCAAATTCAACTTTCATCGCTGATTATGTCAAGCTTGATGAGGGTTTCAAGACATTTCAAACCGAGCACAAAAGATATATAAAGGCAACAGTCACAACATTTGTGTCAGATGATAAGTTAACACTAATGACTGATGAAGACTGGACTGCTGCACTTTATACGCTAAATTCTATCAATGGCTGTTCGGAGTATCCCGAAGGCAAAGAAATTGAAATTCCCGATGACGTTGAGCCGCAAGAGGATGGCCTGACGGAAACAAATAGGCTCCAATTCAGTATTGAGGAGTTGCTGAAAAAGCATGAGGAAGATGAAAACCATGCCGTTCAGCACATTAGTATCATAGACGAATTGAATGCAGCCTATGAGGTGAAGGATAAAGATATTGTCTGGGATTATAATAAGCTCATCAGAGAATACCTCAAATCGGATAATGCACCCGTTGGGGTCAGCATTAAAATGCTCAGGATCTATGATTCAAAATGCCCGGGATTATCGTCTGTGGACTATTGGGACAGTTCGGAGCCGGATAGGTTCGTCGGATGCGGGCACAAGCATCCCGGGATGTTCTATTTGGATTACGGCAAAGCCGTATTGCCCGAGGAGATACCCGATAAGATGTGGCACGGGCTTCCCGTAAATATTGAAATGTTCAGATTCGACGGATATATGGATGCAAAATCACCTGAAATGCCAAATCGCAGAGTGCCCTATTCGGGACTGAAACCGATATCCAAAGAACTTGCCGAGAAATATCAGCCGACACCCGAATATGTAGACGAGATCGAGAAAAAGCTTGGCAAAGAGATATTTATTGAGCTTGGCAACAACGGTTCAAGCTTACTCGAACTTGACGATTATTACGCAGATACATACACTATAAACGATAATGTTGACAGCGCCGACACAAGCGGCGTTCTCGAGTATATCAACACGGTTGCCGAGCTTGCGGAAAATGTGGAAAGATCCAACGATGAGTTCCTCGATGACCTTGGATTCGATCACGACGATACGATGATAACGGCATTTGCGGTTTATTATTCCGATGATAATGATATTCTGCAGGCGTTTTATGATACTTCCGAGCAGCAGTTCGTTTACACGCTCTTCCAACCCGGCAGCAGTTATAATGCAGACCTCACGCAGGAAGACTGAAAATGTTTTGGATGAAAGGAGCCCGACAATATGGGATTCATAATCGACAATGGCGTGCTTAAGCGCTACACGGATGATGATAACTGCAAAGATGTAGTAATACCCGATGGCGTAACACATATAGGCGGTTATGCTTTTATGGATTGCAATTATATGACGAGCGTTACCATACCCGCCAGTGTGACTTATATACAAAGTACAGCATTTTATGAATGTACAAGACTCAAGAAGGTCGTTTTTGCTTCAGATAATATAGAGATAGAGAGTGATGCATTTGAAGATACGCCGTGGTGGAAGAATCAAAAAGGAGAAATGGTAATTGCTGCGGGAACACTCTTGAAATATTCCGGGCAAGAAGCAAATCTGGTGATTCCCGAAGGAGTTGTGTATATTGCCGAAGGAGTATTCAAGGGGCATACCGAAATAGAATCAATTACATTCCCGAGTTCGCTGAGGAAGATCGGATATGCGGCATTTAGCAGATGCACTTCATTGAAAACGGTCGAGATACCCTTGGGAGTAACTGAAATAGGATCCGGGTGCTTTTCGGGATGCACAAGCCTTGTTTGTGCAAAGCTGCCGGAAGGAATAAAAAAGCTGGAGGGTTCTTTCCAACATTGTACACACTTGAAAGAGTTTAATATTCCAAATACAGTTGAAGTGATGAATGATGAATTCTATGGTTGTAGTTTGATGGAAAGCATAACGTTGCCCGAATCTTTGGTAGAACTAGAAGGTTGGTTTAAGGATACAAAAATAACTAATGTTAATATTCCCTCAAAAGTGAGAATACTTGAGCCGATGGATTTTAATGAGCAGATCGAAGCGATCACCGTAGATGAAAACAATGAGGTATTTACTTCGCTCGACGGTGTTGTATACAGCAAGGATATGAGATGTCTGCATATATATCCTTGTGCCAAGACCTGTGAAGAGTTTATCGTTCCTGAGTCAGTCAGGTATATTTCATGGAGAGCATTTAGTTATACGAAGTATTTGAAGCGAGTGGTGTTACATAAAGATATTATCTATGACCAGGATTATGATGGCTGTAAAATGAACAGACATACTGTTAGAAGTAGCTGGAATTTCCCGTTTCATAATTGTTATAGTATCGAAAAGGTCGAGGGTTTACCATACAGATTTCAAGATAGTCATTACTTTGACCTTCCGTCTGTATATGCTGATAAGATCATTGATAAAATACTGAATGGAAAGAAAGATGATAGAAAAAAGTTTATAGTTTACACCACTGCAGAATCGGCAGATATAATCGCCAGAAAGGCTACGGCAACACTTGCACAGAGTGGTTATACCAAAAAGAATGTCAGCAATCTTACGGAAATGTTCGACTATCATCGCAAGTATATCAGTGCCAGGACTTTTTCGGAATTCTATAAAGTAATAATTGATAAAAAAGCTGACAGTTGTTTAGGTCAGATCTCGTTTGCATCGATCATCGCTTTGAAAGAAGGATCAGGCGATTCCGATGTTGAGCTTATCCGATCGGTAATGGAAAGCTTTAAGAGCTCGCCGAGCGGAAAAGCGCCCGATGCAAAACAGTTTTGTAAAATTGAAAAAGGCGAGTGGGTCGGATTTGAGGAAAACACTGGTCTGACAGAACTAAAGCTCCCTTCTAATGTTAAAAAAATAGGGTATAATTTCAGCAAGCTCAATTATTACAGTTATAAGAACCAACAATATGAAAATGTTCCCGATTATTCCGAGATAAAAAAGATCATCATCCCCAAAGCAACCGAAGATATAAGAAGTCTTGAACTTTTTGCAGGTCTTGAGGAAATAGTTGTTGATCCGCAGAATGAACACTTCCTGTCGATAAACGGATTGCTGTTTGAGAAATCATATAAAGGGGTCTATTTGGAAAGCATACCCGCCGCACTGAAGAAGATGTGTATTCCAAAAGTTTGTACAAGCCTGTCCAATGTTGATTTAACGAATATCGAGGATATAACCGTTGAAGAGGGCAATGAGGTTTTCGAGTATAATAACGGATATCTGACAGAAAAAGTAGAGGGAAAAACAGACCTGATATTTGTCATAAAGGATATTGTTGATATTATAATTCCGGACGGTGTGACATATTTCAGTTTGTCTAATAACGGAAATAAGGATCATATAAAGAGCATTATTATGCCCGACTCGGTCATAGGCGGTTCGGGAGTATTCGAATGCAGAGGATTAAAATATGTTAGGATCTCAAGCGGTATCAAAAAACTTAAATCCTTTAAGTATCTTGATTCACTTGAAGAAGTGGTCATACCGGAAGGCGTTGAAGAAATAGGCGAGGATTGTTTTTATGACTGTAAATCACTGAAAAAGGTGACACTGCCATCAACGCTGAAAAAGATATATGCCCACGCATTTGATGGCTGCACTTCACTTACCGAAGTCTCGGTGCCCGAGGGTGTTAAAACAGCAGCAAGCTCTTTCCCGAAAAAGTGTAAGGTCAACAACAGCGAGTTTGTCGGCGGAATACAATATGCGGCTGATTTCCCTATCGGATTTGATGAAGAGGCTCATAGCTTCAGCTTTAAGAGCGGAGTAACCGAGATACCCGAAGAGTTTTTCAGATATGATGGAGATCAGTTCTTCCACAATGTTCAGCATTATGATTCGGTCAATATTCCCGACACTGTAACTAAGCTCGTTCCACAGCAGCTGTCAAATTTTGAGAAGATAAATGTTGATAATAAAAACAAAAAATACAGTTCTGAAGACGGCGTGCTCTTTGATAAGAAAAAGAGTGTCCTTTTACGATTCCCTGTCTTCAAACGCTGCGATGAATATGTCGTTCCCGATACCGTAAAAAGGATAGAGGATAATGCGTTTGAATGGTGCTGCCGCATAAAAAGTGTTATTATCCCCGAAGGAGTAAGCAAGATAGGTTTCAGTGCGTTTGCCTTGTGTGATGAGCTGACGCAGGTGAAAGTTCCGTATACTGCAACAGAAATTGGCAAGGCAGCATTTGTCACAGAAGACAACTGTAATAAAAATCAGCGCCGTGATGTTACTCTGTTGTTCTATAATGATGATATAGTCGTTCCGCTGAAGCTCAAGCGCAACTGGGACGTTTACACCGAGGAGCAAAAGCTTTCGGAGTTTATCAATAATCCAAGTGCCCATGAAAAGAATCTGTCTGCTTTCAAGGACGCTGATTATAAGCTGGCGGCAGCTATGATCATGTACTTCCTTTTTGACGAGAAAGGTCTTGCTGAGAAAACAGTAAGAGCAAACATAGAAACAGTGATTGATCTTGCGGCCGAAGCAAACAGCACGGGAGTGATAAGAAAGCTTCTAAGCGATGATGTGCTTACGGAAGAACAGAGGAAGAAAGTGCTTGCCGAAGGCAAAAGACAATAATACTGTGGAAATCGTTGATGAACTCAAAAGAGTGATTGATCATAGAGCATTTGCGGTTTATTATTCCGATGATAATGATATTCTGCAGGCGTTTTATGATACCTCCGAGCAGCAGTTCGTTTATACGCTCTTCCAACCCGGCAGCAGCGATAATACAGACCTCACGCAGGAAGACTGAAAATGTTTTTGATGAAAGGAGCCTTGTAATATGGGATTTAGAATCAACGATGGCGTGCTTGAGCGCTACACTGATGATGATAATTGCAAAGATGTGATCATACCCGATGGTGTGAAAAAGATCGATGCGGTAGCCTTCTGTAACTGCAATTATATGACCGATCTGACTATTCCAAATGGTCTGACTTATATATCGGGCTGTGCTTTCCGAAACTGTAACAGACTTGAGAATATAGTCTTTCCGTCAAATCCTGTGGAGATAGAAGCAGATGCTCTCGAGGATACAAAGTGGTGGAAGGATCAGATCGGGAATGATGTCATTATAGCGGCGGGAACTCTCTTGAAGTATGATAAGAAAGAACCAGATCCGGTAATTCCGGATGGAGTAGTATATATTGCCAAAAGAGTATTCAAGGGACATACCGAAATAGAATCAATTACATTCCCGAGTTCGCTGAGAAAGATCGGATATGAGGCTTTTAGCGGATGTACGGGTTTGAGGTCTGTTGCTGTTCCGTTTGGCGTAACGGGTGTTAGCGGGAGCTTTGAAGGTTGCACGGGATTGGTGTCTGCTAAGCTGCCCGAAGGTATCACCGAAATGAGCGGAACATTTTCCGATTGCGTAAATCTGAAGGAAGTCAATATTCCGAGCACAGTAAAGATAATGTCTCATACATTTATAAATTGCCGGTTGATTGATAAGGCGGAGCTTCCTGACTCTTTGGAAAAAATGAAGCGGGTATTCACAGACACGAAAGTTACAATACTCAATGTGCCGCCGAATGTAAGAGAGATCGAAGATCTGTATGCGGACGAACAGCTGGAAGCGATCAATGTTGATAACAACAACCCGACTTTTTCATCGGTCGACGGTGTATTGTACAGCAAGGACAAGAAATGGCTGTATACATATCCGTCATCCAAACGAGACGAAGAGTTTGTTGTTCCGCAAAGTGTTGAGCATATCTCGGACAAGGCATTTTACCAAACCAAGTATCTTAAAAAGGTAGTACTGCACAATAATATCGATTATGTTAAGAAAAACGAGTATGGCACCTCATGGTATAATCCTTTTTTCGGATGTATCAGTATAGAACATTTGGAAGGGTATCCCGAATTCCGTCTTGAAAGGAACGGGTATAGTCTGCCGAAGGTTTATTATGAAAAGCACTCCGATGAGATAGTTGAAACAATACTGTACGGTAAAAAAGAAGAAAGAGAAAAAGCATCCCGATATGAGGGCGTCGAGGAAAAAATCGCTGTACATGCACTTGAAAAGCTTTCTGACGGGAAATACACCAAAAAGACTCTCAGCAACCTTTCCGAATACTTCGATATTAACCGAAAGCAAATATCAGCAAAGACATTTGCGAAACTCTATGAGTTGTTGAAAGCCAATAAGGCTGAAAGCAGTCTGGCTGTTATACCTTATCTGAGCATTATCAAATTGAAGGAAGAACAGTGCGACCCCGATGTTAAGTTGATCAAGGAGTTTATGAACAATGTTCCTGCTGCATCGGATAAGAAGGTCAACACCGACAAATGCTTTAAAGTGGACGGCAAAGGTGTGCTTGTCGGATTTGTCAACAGCGCTTCAATGACAGAGATCAGATTGCCGTCAACTGTTAAGGAAATCAGGTATATTTTCAGTGAACATCAAGGATATGGCTTTGATGCCCGCAAGCAAAAAAAGCCTGACTGTTCGGGTATAACAAAGCTCAGTATACCCAAAGAGACAGAAATAATTGAATCACTTGATCTTCTGTTGGATCTTGAGGAGATCAATGTGGACATGGAGAATGAGCACTTTTTATCGGCAAACGGGTTGTTGTTTAAAACAGAAAAGAATAAAGTCAGTCTGTTCTTCATTCCGCCTGCGCTGAAAAGAATATGTATCCCCAAAAACTGCAATGATATCAAGGGCGCGGATCTTTCGCAGCTTGAAGAAATATCTTTTGAACAAGGGAACAAAAGCTTTTCTTATGTTGACGGGTATCTGATCCGAAAGACCTCGAAGGGGAAGGATCTGGTTTATGTCAGTCCCGATATCGTCGATATCACAGTACCCGATGGCGTTAAATATTTTAGCCTGAGCAATTGTTATAACAGTGAAAAAATCAGAAGTATAGAAATGCCTGATTCCGTTATTGACGCTTCGGGACTTAATAACTGCCGTTCGCTGAAGCATGTTAAGCTTTCGGGATCAATAAAGAAGATCAGCGATTTTGAAAACTGCGAATCTCTTGAAGAAGTTGAGATACCAGAGGGAGTTGAAGAGATAAGCCGCTATGGCTTTGTCGGATGCAGTGCACTAAAGAGGGTCGTTTTGCCGTCCACTCTGAAAAAAATAGGGTCAAATGCTTTTTATAATTGCTCGTCACTGTGTGATTTGACTATACCGGATGGCGTGGAAGTTGCCGGAGATGCGTTCCCGTCAAACTGCAAAGTTAATAACGGGGAATTTGAATATGGCATCAAGTACTCCGGTAATACTCCTGTTGAATTTGATGAAAACAAACACGACTTTGTCTTTAAAAGCGGAGTTTATGAGATCCCGAAAGGATTTTTCAAATACACGCGGAGCCAGTTCTTCCACGATATCCGCCACTTCGATTCCGTCTATATTTCCGATACCGTTGTTAAGCTTGATGCACAGCAGCTTTCCAATTTTGCACAGATAACCGTTGACGAAAAGAATTCGGAATTCAGCTCTGCCGACGGCGTGCTCTTTGATAAAGAAAAGACCGTTCTTCTCAGATTCCCCGTGTTCAAACGCTGCGATGAATATGTTATCCCAGATACCGTAAAAAGAATTGAAGACGGTGCGTTTGAATGGTGCCGCCGTATCAAAAGCGTTGTTATTCCCGAGGGTGTGACATACATCGGTGAAAGTGCTTTTGCTTTGTGCGATGAGCTGACGCAGGTAAAAGTTCCGTATACTGCAACAGACATAGGCAAGGCAGCATTTGTCACAGAAGACAACTGTAATAAAAATCAGCGCCGTGATGTTACTCTGTTGTTCTATAATGATGATATAGTCGTTCCGCTGAAGCTCAAGCGCAACTGGGACGTTTACACCGAGGAGCAAAAGCTTTCGGAGTTTATCAATAATCCAAGTGCCCATGAAAAGAATCTGTCTGCTTTCAAGGACGCTGATTATAAGCTGGCGGCAGCTATGATCATGTATTTCTTGTTTGATGAGAAAGGCGCAGCAGAACCAATAGTAAAAGCAAATCTGCAGACTGTAATTGATGTGGCAATAGCAGCAAACAGCACAGGAGTCATAAAAAGGCTGCTGGGTGATAATATGCTTACCGATTCACAGAAAAATGAGTGTATGAAAATGATGAACAATATGAATTGTTTATAGATAGACACCAGTATATCATACGGTACACACCTCCCCAAACAAGGAAACGAATGTACAAACCTCACAAAAAATCCTTTGTGTTTTTGTGTATTCAAACGATAATTAAAAAACAGATGTTTTACTGTACGGGAAAACTCCCACATGGTAAAACGGCTATTGACATTCAGATGTAATGTGATATAATATATACGAAGGCAGAACAAATGTTTTGTCAGTAGTAAACTGATCTTATTGCGCAAAAAGAATTTCAAGTTTATTAAACAGTCACTATGAGAATTGCTCATGATCTTTGTGTATTTATTATTTTGGAAAGGAAAAAATAATGTATGGAAATGAAATTTATAAAACCACCAGATATAAGCTGAAAATACAGAAGTGGTATTGTCCCAACTGCTCCGAGCTTATCGAAGCATATGAGGATGAGAACAAAGTTACAGAAGCTGTCTGTCCGAAATGCGGGGCTGTGATAAAAAAGATAAGACACAGCCGCCGTCATCAGGTAATAGACATTGTAATGGCATAAAAAGAATAAGATCAAGCAGTTTGCGGAATGCAAGGCCCGGCTGAAACAGAGCCTTGATAATAAGTCCTTGTACTGAAACAAGCTGAACCCGATCGTACTGTACCCGGCACGGATAGTGCTGCAGGAGGACATCGGCAGGGTATATTCCTACACAGTAGGAGTATACCTTGTCGGTGTCCTTTTTTATTTCAATATTTATCAAAGCCGATATGCATTAAGGCTGAGGATACAAATATGGAGTTGTTCGGTTTTTCCGAATAACTGCTGGACTTGTACCCTTTCTTTAGTGCGCCTGTTTTTTCGGCAAGCTGAGTCTGTGTGTAAGTCATGCAGGCTCTTTTTTGTGTCCTCTGCAGGGAGGATAACTATGTTCATACAATCAAAATGGTTGTCTATGACAGCTAAATTTCCATAAACTTCGTTTTTGCCTATTCGAGAAGAAAACCAAAAACGGAGGTAAAAATAATGGAAAATAAGACACTTAAGGTTTATGACACTATATCTGGAAAGATGGTGGATGTTGAAGTTTCAGATGAAGTCTTTACCGAATACAAAAGAGCTGTATGGAGAGAAGAAAAGAATGATTCTCGTTTTTATAACAATGAGATACAGTTTTCGATGCTTGTAGGTGGTGATGACGATGCATATGAGAATTTCCACGAGTTCATAGATTTTGATGATTCAATTGTTGAGACATCAATCAATAAGAAACTGGTAGAAAAGATTTCAGAATTAAAGCGTCAAGAAAGAGAGCTTATTCAATTGCTATATTTTAAAAATCTAAGTGAGCAGGAATGTGCAATTGTATTAAAGACATCCAGGCAAAATATACACAATAAACATGTGCGAGTTTTGGCTAAAATCAACAAACTTTTAGAAACATAGAAAAAAATCGTTTACAAACAGCGATTTTCATTCCGTATACAAGTGGAAGAAATAATTCCACTGAATCTTGAAAACAGAATAGCAGCAATACAGGTACTTCAATCCTGCGGTCGGTAGAAGGTCGACAGCCAGCCGAGAGATACGCAATGACGCACAAATGCAGAGCGAGTAATATCTTCTCAAAGATCGGGACAGCTTCCCGAGGGCGATGAAACGCAGGAGGACAATGATACTTCCGTCCAGTCACAGCATACAGCAATGAGGGCGGCTCTGTGCGATCCGCAGAGGGGTGAGATGCCCATGAGAGTGGTAAGCTGCCATTCGCCTGTATTGTTCCGGTGCAGCGGCGGTCAGGGACAAATACTGCAAACGAAGGCAAAACGAAGTTACGGCGGTTTGCCCATGTGACAGACCGCCGTTCATTTTACATATAACCTGAGTTAAATAATTAGGAGGAAAACACAATGAGAAAAACAAAGAAAGTATATTTATCGGAACCTATAAATGTTGAACTGGACTGGATCAATGATATACGAGATAGAAATATTCGTTCCAGAATGAGAAATCTTGATCTTTCGATCTCTATCACATATACATATTTCATATATCACGGTTATACCATTGCACAGCTTGCCAAAATAAACGAGACCACTGAGAGACAGGTAATAATATGGATACTGATAGGTGCATATACGCTTGTCGAAGGAGACCACGATTTTGGTGATGGAAGAAAATTGACAGAATCCGAATTGGATATGCTTTTTGAAAGATACCCTGAAGCAAAGGATTCACCTAAATGTCAGCACTGCGTATGGGCAGATCTGAGGACGGACAGAGTGCTTTGCTACCGTGACTGTGAAAATTATAAATGCTTTTTGGCAAAAAAGAAGGAGGGTTCGTTATGATCCGCAGAGGACAAATCTACTACGCACAGCTTGAAGAAGGAGTCGGTTCCGAGCAGGATGGACATCGCCCGGTTCTTGTTGTTCAGAACGACATCGGGAATCTCCGTTCGAGAACAATAATAGTGATACCGATCACATCAATGGTCAAGAATACGCTTCCAACTCATGTGGAACTCGGAAGAAATTACGGATTGTTCCTTGAAAGCACTGCTCTTGCAGAGCAGATACTCACTCTGGACAGATATAGGTTTGGCGACTACATCGGAACGGTCGATGATATGAAAATGCTTGAGGTAGATCAGGCACTGAAGGTCAGCTTGGGCGTAGATTACGATACAAAGGAATAATGGAGGGATAACTTATGACATACTTTATACTTGGATTTTTAGCTGGAGGCTTCGTGGGCGTTTTGACTATGTGCCTTTGTGTAGCATCTGGAAAAGCAGATAAAAACGATGAGGAATAGTTTTTATTGTTTATGCAATAAAGTATTACAAATTGTTTGTCAACATTGGTGATACCACTATGAAAGGTAATGTGGTATCCTTGTCGAAGGAGGAAATCGTATGGATAAAAAGTATACCAAGACGATAAATGGCTGTGAAGTAAATATCGGATTTGCAGGACCGTCCAATGATGCAAAAGGACAGGCATTGTGGATCATACTTGAGGGATTTAAACATAGGATCAAAACAGCTAGATCAATGGACGAAGGGAATGATATAGTTGGAAAATATTGCGTATAGCTTGTACAGAGTGT
Organism: uncultured Clostridia bacterium; assembly: GCA_947307175.1. Classification (GTDB taxonomy): domain Bacteria; phylum Bacillota; class Clostridia; order Oscillospirales; family Ruminococcaceae; genus Hominimerdicola. Next base: position 2,084 of record CAMZIK010000011.1, on the reverse strand, counting down.
CTACCACCAAACAGGTGGATAAAACAAAAGACGATATACCGATGCAAAGGGAAGCATGCAGGGAGTTTGCGCAGCGTATGGGCTGGACCATAGGAAAGGAGTTTCTTGAAAAAGGAATATCCGGTTTCAAGGTCTCGGCAACAGATCGTGATGCAATTCAGGAACTCAAAGCGGCAGCACTTCGGAGTGAGTTCCAGATACTTCTGGTGTTCATGTTTGACAGAATAGGCAGAATAGATGATGAAACTCCGTTCGTTGTCGAATGGTTTGTAAAACATGGAATCCGTGTCTGGAGTGTACAGGAAGGAGAACAGCGCTTTGAAAGCCATGTTGATAAACTTATGAATTACATAAGATTCTGGCAAGCGTCAGGAGAATCTGAAAAGACATCTATGCGTATCAAGACTCGAATGAAACAACTTACGCTGGAAGGACAGTATACCGGTGGCGGTGTGCCATTTGGATACAGACTAGCCAAGAATGGTAGGCTTAATAAGAAAGGAAAAGAGATATTTGACCTGGCAATCGAGCCTATGGAAGCAGAATGGGTGACCGTTATCTTTGAAAAGACCGTAAAAGAAGGCTGTGGGTCATATAAACTGGCGGAGTATCTGAATGATCACGGTATCAGGACTCATACAGGGGCAAGATTCAAGTCCAACACTATAATCCGTATCCTGCGAAACAAACTGACTTGTGGATACATAGTATCGGGAGAAACAGTCTCACCGTATATGAAAGAACTTCAAATTATCGATGAGCAGTTATTTGAAAAAGCACAGTTTGTACTGGATCAACGAATGAGAAAGAATGCTGCCAATAGGCAGATAACCCTAACAAATCAAAGTAAATCATTGCTTTCAGGCATAATGGTATGTGCTCACTGTGGTGGCAGGATCACATCAAATGCTCATAAAGAAAAGTATATAACGAAAGATGGGATAGAAAAGACCAAGGTCTATGAGAGGTATATCTGTTATCACAAGGCAAGAAAGCTTTGCGAATGCGATGGACAGACAGTATATTCGGCAGAAAAGGTAGAAAATACGATTCTATCAGTAGTAAGAGATATGCTTTCACGGATAAGTGATGCACCTGATGAGACTGAATTTCGCAAGGAATACTCAAAAGAGATGGAAAAAAGCCGTGCTAAGCTGACAAAGCTTAAAGCCGAGCATAATAAGTGCAGGACACAATATGATAAACTCAATGAAGAAATTGCAAATACGCTGATAGGGGAGAGCTTTTATTCCCCAGAGCAGTTATCAATGGCAATGACCAAGGTACAGCAAAACATAGCAGCTATAGAATCGCAGATAGAGAAAACTGAAGAAGAGCTCAATAACAAGAAAAATGCAATGATGAAGATAAAACCTATGTATGAACAGTTCAAGGGTTGGGCAGAAGAATTTGACCTTGTCCCAACAGAGCAGAAAAAGATGATAATCTCCCAGCTGATAAGCAGAATCGAGATTGGCAAGGGGTATAGCATAAATATACAGCTAAACATGGATTACGAGCAGTTCTGTGAGGGGCGGATGGGAACATATTTAAAATAATGCTTGAATTAAATGGGCTTTTCATATATAATATGTATAAGGATATTAATAAACAACAAAAGGGATCTTTCGATTGAAAATAGACTTTTACTGTTTCATAATGGTTAACTTGTCTACACTGGTAGAGCATGCGGCTGTTAACCGCAGGGTCGTTGGTTCGAGTCCAACTGGGGGAGCCAAAGAAAGTCCGTAAGTTTTCACTTGCGGACTTTTTCATTTTGTATTTTATTTGTTTAGCCAAGCAAATTTGCTTGGCTTTTTTCATTCCCAAGGTTTTTTGAATATTTACATTCTACTCTGAGGTGTTCTTTTTTGCAACCCGCAGGTTTGTTTGTTTACGGGAAGCTCCTTTCTTCCGGATCTCTGATATTACCGTTTTTCTATCTCATTATTCTGTAAGGCAGACGATAGCAAAACCAATGCCGTTGCCTACCACGGTAGTTACGATCAGTGTTGTAACAAGTGCAGTGAAACCGAACATAATCAATTCTCCTTTCGATAACTAAACTTTTTTATGATGCTCAT